>JANNEL010000515.1:0-3412 GCA_031378595.1 Alphaproteobacteria bacterium | reverse complement strand
GACGTAGCCCAAGCCGGCGCCGCCGTAGGTTTCTGGGATCGTGATGCCGAGCAAGCCCATCTCGCCCATCTCGCGCATGATTTCCGGATGGAAGTGTTCTTTGCGGTTCGCCTCCAGCACACGCGTCATCAGCTTGGCTTGCGCGTAGTCGTGCGTCGACTTCGCGATCAGCCGTTCTTCCTCCGTCAACGCATCAGTGAGCAGCAATGGGTCCTCCCAATTGAAGCTGCCATCGTCGATGTCGCCTTTGGTTTTGGATGCTGTCGCGGGTTCGGCCATGGGTCGGAAGTCCGTGTTGATGTGGTTCACGCATAGCGCGCCGCACGCGAAAACGCCATTGGAGTTCGCCAGCCAGGCTCTGGGCTGCAACTTTCACTTTCGCGGCGGGGCACCATTCGCTCCAGCGGTTAACAACCAGACGTGCACGGTGCCTAGGCGGCCTCTCTCGCCGCGGGGCGAACCTCATGCATTGCGGGTGGGCCCATCGGGCGTGCGAACGAAGCGGGCGAGTTGGATCACACATTGGTTTGGGTGCGCCGCGAACTCACACGGAAGCGCTGCCCAAGCAGCGAGCGGCGCGCTAGCGTTCCGATGCGGCGCGTCTCCCTCACGTGCTGCGCTGGGGTTCTCAAAATGGTTATGATCACTTTTCTCGCGGTCGTGGTCGGCCTGTCGATCACGGGGTTCACGTTGATGTTCAGCGCGTCGCCGCAGGCGCGTTTGTTCAGTGTTGCCGCTGTCGGCGCGGCTGCCTTTGTCGTCGGCGGATTGGTGACGGCGCAGCTTAACGGCGGGCGGCCGTACGGTTATGACGTGCCGGTGGGCCTTGAGCAGTGGCGGGTGATCGACCCACCGCACCGCAATGTGCCGGTCGTCCCGAAACCGCTTCCGCAGCACGACGACGGACCACCGATCGCTTGAGGTTAGCGCAGGCGCGCGGCGGCTGAAGCGAACGGCTTTGCCGCCGCCGCGTAGCCGGACCAGGGTTTGGTCTTCTTGAGCGTGGCAAGCGCTGTTTTGATGGTAAAGCGTGTGGGATCGAGTCCCGTCTTCACTTGCGGCCACGTGAGCGGCATCGACACCGGTGCGCCGGCGCGTGCGCGCGGCGAGAACGCAGCAGCCGCCGTCGAGATGTGGTCGTTGCGCAGATAGTCGAGGAAGATGCGACCGCCGCGATCTTTCTTCGCCATCGCCGTCAGGTATTTTGTCGGCGCGTCCGCGGCCATGCGGCGGCAGAGTTCCAGCGCGAAAGCCTTTGCCTCGTCCCACGTGACGGCGGATTTCGACTTCGCGAATGGTGTGACCACGTGCAATCCCTTGCCGCCGGTCGTCTTGCAGAAGCCTGCAAGGCCGACTTGGCTCAAGCGGTCGTTCAATTCGTTTGCGGCTTCAATGACGCGGGAGAAAGGCACGTCCGGCGCAGGGTCGAGGTCGAAGACCAGGCGGCCAGGGGTTTCGGGATCGCCGGGTTGGCAGTTCGTGGGGTGGAATTCGACGGCACCGATTTGAGCGGCCGCGACCAAGGCCTCGATGCTGTCAAATTGCGTGTACGGCTTCTTGTCGCCGCGCACATGGACCAGCGAGATTGCCTTCGACATGCCTGCCATTTCGTGGCGCTGGAAGAATTTTGGTCCATCGATGCCGTCGGGCGTCCGGATGATCGAGCAGGGGCGGCCCTTCACGTAGTCGAGCAGGTGGTCGCCGATCGCTTCGTAATACTTGGCGAGGTCGAGCTTCGTGATGCCGGGGTCCGGCCACAGGACTTTGTCGGGATGGCTGATGACCACGTCCTTCACGCGCGGATCCTTCGAGGCGGTTGAGGAACGAACGATCGCGGGAAGGGCTGCGGGTTCCGCGGTCGGGCGCACATGTTCGACGACAACTTCGTTCGGCGACTTGTCTTCGCGCAAGCCCTTAAATGCGCCTTGCAAGACCATGCCGTCGCCGCTCCAGCCTGCGAATTCGATTTCGGCGACGAGTTCGGGTTTCGCCCAGTGGATTCCCTTCAGCGGCTTCAGTGCATCGGATGGAACGAACGGGGAGGTGTCGCTTGCGACCTGCTGCAGCCGCTTGTGGAGTGCCGTCGCGGTTTTGCCGTCGTAGCCGGTGCCGATGCGGCCGAGATAGACGAGGCGGCCTGACTTGTACGCGCCAACGAGCAGGGAGCGGAAGCGGTCGCCTTCTTGTGCCCAACCGCCGACCACAACTTCTTGGCCACCGCGCAGTTTGCATTTGAGCCAGGCATCGCCGCGCGTCGAACGATAGGGTGCGTCGAGGCGTTTTGATATGATGCCTTCGAGCTTCATCTTGCGTGCCGCTTCCAGCACCGCTTTCCCGTCGTCCTCGATGTGCTCGACGTATCGTATGCGGGGTGCGGCGCCTTTGATGACTTCACGCAGGCGTTCTTTCCGTGCCGCGAGCGGAAGGCCGCGTAGGTCCTCCTCCCCAAGCGCCATCAGGTCGAAAGCGAAGTAAACGAGCGTGTCGGTCTTGCCGTCGGAGATGGCGGCTTGCAGAAGCGGGAAACTTGGCTGCCCCTCCTTGTCGAGCGCGCAGACTTCGCCGTCGATGATGCAGTCGGGCAGCTTTGCGCCGGCGCGCGCGATCGCTTTGAACTTCTCCGTCCAATCCAGACCCTTTCGCGTGCGCACGGCAGCGTTGCCGCCTTCGACGCGCAACTGCATGCGGTAGCCGTCAAATTTGATCTCGTGTCCCCAATTGGCTGCGCGCGGCGGGGCGTCGACGGTCTTGCACAGCTGCGGCTGAATGAAATCCGGCAGATGCTCGACGTGCTTGCCGTGAGCGGGCGACACGGGCTTCGGGCGCGGCGACGCGCCTTGCGCGGGTGCGTGCTCGCGGTTGGCGCGATCGGAATTCCAAATGGCGTCGGCTGCCGTCGTTGTGGTCAGCATGAACGGTTTCGGCGCTTTGCCTTTGCCGGCGGAGATTTGATCGAGCGTGCGGGCCGAGGCGACGGATTTGTCTTCGTCCAAAACCTTCTCGCCTTGGCTCGCGACGGCGTACTCGTCGCGGTGTTTGATGAGAAGCCAGTTGTCATGCCGGTCTTTGTCGCGCCGCTTGAGGCGGACCAACACCCATGAGCCGTGCAGTTTCTTGCCCTCGAGACGAAACTTGAAATCGCCTTTGGCGAGCGCTTGCTGCGGCGTGAGGTTGCCTTCGATCTCCCAGTGGCCGCGGTCCCACAGCATCACCGTGCCGCCGCCGTATTGGCCCTTCGGGATCGTTCCTTCGAAGTCGCCGTAGTCCAACGGATGGTCTTCAACTTCGACGGCTAGGCGTTTGTCGGCTGGATCGAGCGAAGGGCCGCGCGTGACCGCCCAGGATTTGAACACACCGTCGAGTTCGAGGCGGAAGTCATAGTGCAGGCGCGTGGCCGCGTGCTTTTGGATGA
>JANNEL010000507.1:0-7434 GCA_031378595.1 Alphaproteobacteria bacterium | reverse complement strand
GAAATCAGCCTTGCAAACGCATCAAACGGATTCGATTTCGCGTTTTTTAGACAGCTAGAAGTTGTAGCACCATTGGTGGCTTGCAATCGTAATCCCTCTGGCGTTTCAAAGCGCCCCGAGCGGGCGTTCTTAGGATTAATTGAAGCCATGAAGATGAAGTCGCTTTCGATCGTTGTTTTGAGCGTTGTGGCGGCCTCGGCGGTTCTAGCCCAGCCGCAGCCTCAGCCGCTGCGGGTAGTGCCGACGTCGCCGGCGCAGATGCAACTTTCGTTCGCCTCCGTCGTGAAGAAGACGGCGCCTGCGGTGGTGAACATCTATTCGAAGCGCAAAGTTCGGAACCCGTTCGCGGACGATCCGTTCTTCGGGCGCATGTTCGGCGGGCGCGATCGGGTGCAAAGCGCGCTTGGCTCCGGCGTGATCGTGCGGTCGGACGGGATTATCGTGACCAACAACCATGTGGTTGCGGGCGCTGACGAGATCGTCGTGGCGCTTGCCGACCGGCGCGAGTTCGAGGCGAAGGTGTTGCTCGCGGACGAGCGCACCGATCTTGCAATCTTGCGGGTGAATACGGCCGGCAAGGCGCTGCCGACATTGGCGTTCCACGATAGCGACGACGCGGAGGTGGGCGACATCGTGCTTGCCATCGGTAATCCGTTCGGCGTCGGGCAGACGGTGACGAGCGGCATCGTCTCGGCGCTCGCGCGTACGCAAGCGGGCGTGAGCGACTATCAGTTTTTCATTCAGACCGACGCCGCGATCAATCCGGGGAATTCCGGCGGGCCGCTCGTGACGGTGGACGGCAAGTTGATCGGCATCAATTCGGCGATCTATTCGCGCACCGGGGGCAGCATCGGCATTGGCTTTGCGATCCCGTCGAACATGGTCAAAGTTGTGGTCAACACTGCCCTTGGCGGCGCGAAGGAAGTGGCGCGGCCGTGGCTGGGCGTCGACGTGCAGCCGGTGGACGCGCGGATTGCGCAAAGCCTGGGCCTCGACCGGCCGATCGGTTTGCTGGTGCGCGATGTCGCTCCCGGAAGCCCTGCGGCGCAAGCCGGGTTGGTGCGCCAGGACGTGATCACGAAGGTGGACGAGTTCGCGGTGAACGACGAGCAGGGTCTGAACTTCCGTACGGCGACGAAGGGTGTCGGCAACACAGCGATGCTCACGTACCTGCGCGGCGGCCAGGCGCGGACGGCATCGGTGCGGCTGGCGACTGAGCCCGCGAACGCGCGACCGAGCGCTGCGATCGATGGCAACAATCCGATGCAAGGCGCGAAGGTTGCGAACCTGACGCCAACGCTCGCGGACGATTTCGGTATTCAACGCACGGACGGCGTGGTCGTGACCGACGTCGACGGCCGGTCGCTTGCGGCGCGCTTCGGGTTCGAGCCAGGTGACGTCGTCATCGGTGTGAATGGGCGGAAGGTCACGAACGTCTCGTCGCTGCAGGATGTGCTGCGGAAGGGTGGGCGGTCTTGGAGCATCAGGGTCGACCGCGGCGGCAGTATGCTGTCGTTGACGGTGCGTAACTAGAGAGGCGCGATGGCGACGCTGTTCGAGGCTGCCGGATTGGAGGAGAGCGCGGGACCGCGTCCGCTCGCCGACCGGCTGCGCCCGAAAACGCTCGCCGAGGTGATAGGGCAAGACCACCTGCTTGGGCCTGGTGGCCCGATTGGGCGGATGCTGGCGGCGAAGCGCCTCTCGTCGATGATCCTGTGGGGTCCGCCGGGTACGGGTAAGACGACGATCGCGCGGTTGTTGAGCCAGGGATTGGCGCTGCACTTCGAGCAGCTGTCGGCGATTTTTTCCGGCGTTGCGGAGTTGCGCAAAGTCTTCGACATGGCCCGCGCGCGGCGGGCGCAGGGGAAGGGCACGCTGCTCTTCGTGGATGAGATCCACCGCTTCAACCGGGCGCAGCAGGATTCGTTCCTGCCCGTGATGGAGGATGGGACCGTCATCCTGGTTGGGGCGACGACGGAGAACCCGAGTTTCGAGCTGAATGCCGCGGTGCTGTCACGGGCGCAGGTGTTGGTGCTCAATCGTCTGAGTACGGAGCATTTGGAGCAGTTGCTGCAACGGGCCGAAGCACACACCAAAGAAATGCTGCCGGTCGACGACGATGCGCGCGCGGCTTTGAAGGCGATGGCGGACGGCGATGGGCGGTTCTTGTTGAACTTGGTCGAGGAGGTCTTGGCGCTGAAACCGGCGGTGCCGCTCACGACCGCCGAACTTGCGCGCACCGTGCAGAAGCGGGCGCCGATCTACGACAAGGGGCGGGAGGGGCACTACAACCTGATCAGTGCGTTGCACAAGTCGGTGCGCGGGTCCGATCCCGATGCGGCACTCTATTGGCTCGCTCGTATGCTTGGCGGCGGCGAGGATCCGCTTTACATCGCGCGGCGGGTCGTGCGGATGGCGGTCGAGGATGTCGGGTTGGCCGATCCGCGGGCGCTGACGCTTTCGATTGCGGCGAAGGACGCTTACGACTTCTTGGGTTCGCCGGAGGGCGAATTGGCGATTGCGCAGGCGGTTATCTTCCTCGCATGTGCGCCGAAGTCGAATGCGGCCTATGCGGCGTACGGCGCGGCCAAAGAGGCCGCGACGCGGACGGGGTCGCTGAGCCCGCCGATGCACATTCTGAATGCGCCGACGCGGCTGATGAAGGACTTGGGTTACGGCAAGGGCTACGTCTACGACCCGGATACGGCTGAAGGGTTCTCCGGACAGAACTATTTTCCGGACGAGGTGCCGCGCGAGGCTTACTACCAACCCACAGAGTTCGGGTTGGAGAAGGAGATTAAGGCGCGCCTTGACCGATGGGCGGCACTGCGGGGTAAGCCATGAGAACGCGCAACACCGCACGCGCCGTGATGCTCGACCCGGATGACCGGGCTCTGCTGTTCGAGTTCCACCTGCCTGCGGGCTTCATCGCAGATGCGCCGCGCCGCTTCTGGGCGACGCCAGGCGGTGAGATCGAGCCCGGCGAGGATGTGCGTAACGCGCTCGTGCGCGAGGTTCTGGAGGAGACCGGCATTGGCGGCTGTATCTATGGCCGCGAACTCTGGTTTGGCTCCAACCTGCTGACGTTCAAGGGCGAGCCGGTCAAAACGCTCGAGCGCTTCTTCTTGGTGCGCAGCCCGGCCGCCACGCTGAGCACCGCAAACTGGACCGACGTCGAGAAGGACGTGATGCGGGCGCACCGTTGGTGGACGGTCGAAGAGCTGATCGCGACCGCAGAAACGATCTTCCCGCCGCGGTTTGGTTACTTGGTTGATGCGTTATTGAAGAACGAGTCGCATGGGCCGCAGGAGATACAGCTTTGAGCGCCCACGACGCCCATGCGATACCGCGCCCCATGGGAACGGTACTTGCGATTGCTTTGGGCGGCGCGCTTGGCGCGGTGGGCCGCTATGCGTTGTCGAGCCAGATCACGCAGTGGATCGGGCCGGGCTTTCCGTGGGGAATTCTGCTCGTGAATGTTGCTGGATGTTTCGCGATGGGCGTGATCGCGGAGCTCGGCGCGTTGACACTCAATTTGACGCCTGAGATGCGCGCGTTCTTGACGACCGGTTTCTTGGGCGGGTTCACGACGTTTTCGGCGTTCGCGCTCGACACGGCGGTGCTCGTCGAACGGGGCGAGATGGCGAGTGCCGCGATCTATGTCGCAGCATCCGTGTTGGCGTCGATCGCTGCCTTGTTCTTGGGGCTCGCCGTCGTGCGGATGGTGACGCCATGACGGGTGTCGTTCAGCGCAAGATTAAGCCGGATGAAGAGGGCTTGAGGCTCGACCGTTGGTTTCAACGGCATTTTCCGCAGCTGACGCACGGGCGGCTTGAGAAGTTGCTTCGGACCGGACAAGTGCGCGTGGATGGCGCGCGCGCGAAGGCCAATCATCGCGTCGCCGGGGGCGAGACGATCCGCGTCCCACCGATGCCGACGACGGACGCGCCTCTGGTCGAGAAGCCGAAGCCGAAGATGCCGGCGAAGGACCGCGCGTTCATCGAGAGCATGGTTTTGCACCGGGACAACGACGTCATCGTGCTGAACAAGCCGCCCGGCATCGCAGTTCAGGGCGGCACGAAGACGGACCGCCATATCGACGGGTTGCTACCGGGGTTGGTGGATGAGGGCGAGGAGCGTCCGCGGCTGGTTCACCGGCTCGACCGGGATACGTCCGGCGTGATGATCGTGGCGCTGAGCGCGCGGGCTGCCGCGTCGCTGGCGCAGTCGTTCCGGCATCGTGATACGCGCAAGGTTTACTGGGCGCTCACGACGGGCGTTCCGACGCCGCGGCGGGGCAAGATCGACGGCGCGCTGATCAAGAAGGCGGCGCCAGATGGGCGCGAGCGCGTGCGGATCGCCGAGGAAGGCGATGAGGACGACGCGAAGAACGCGGTGACGCTGTTCGACATGCTTCATCACGTGACGACGATGGCTTGGGTCGCGCTGATGCCGCTGACGGGGCGGACCCACCAGCTTCGCGCGCACATGGCTGCGATCGATACGCCGATCGTGGGCGACGGGAAATATGGCAAGGAGCCTGCGCGCAGCCACGGCGAGATTCCGAAAAAGCTGATGCTTCACGCGCGCAGCTTGCGCATCCGCCATCCCAAGGGAACTTGGATGGAGGTAAGCGCGCCGCTGCCGCCGCACATGGCGAAGGTTTGGGACATGTTCGGCTTCGACAAAGACGACAAGCACGACCCGTTCGAGAACTTCGAGGCCGACAAGCAAGCACCTGCCGGCGTCAAAGAATACCGTCCGAACGATCGTCCGCGGGAACACCGCGATCCGCGCGGCAAAGAAACCCGCAAAGAAGCGCGTCGTCCGGCTCCACGTGGAAAGGAACGCGGCCGGCGCGGGAGGTAGAGCATGCAGCAACGTCCATCGTTCATTCGTCATTGGTCGGAGATCGAGCGGGCCGAGCCGCATCTGCATCCACATACGAAGGAGCCGATGCTGCGGGCGGCGCCGTTTTCGCACCGGTTCGAGCTGCGGCGGCTTGGCATTCGTCACGACACAATCATGCCGGGGTGGCGCTCATCGCAGCCGCATGCGGAGCGCGACGAGGAGGAGATGGTCTTCATTCTGGAAGGCACGCCCGATCTTTGGGCCGACGGGTACGCCTACCGGCTGAAGCCGGACGCCGCAGCGGGGTGGCCCGGCCGGGACGGCCAAGCGCATTGCCTGATCAACAACACGGACAAACCCGTCCGTATGCTGACGATCGGCGAGTCGTCGCGGTTCAATTCACAGATCCATTTTCCGCTCACGCGCGCGACGGACGCCTGGCTGGATGGCATGGGCAAGCGTTGGGCGGATGCGCCGAAGCGCAAGCTGGGTTCGCATGACGGGGTCCCTGATGCCGTGCGCGGGCGAGCGGCGCCGGAGTCGTGGCGGGGGACGCGCAAGCCCGCGTGTGTCGTCGATTGGCGCAAGTACAAGCGGGACGACTCGCACTACCCGAATGACGACGAGTTGATGGCGGTGTGGTCGCATTTGTCGGTGGCGCTCGGTCTCACGCGGATCGGGGTGGGGCATGACCTCTTGATGCCGGGGCGGCGAACGTCATGGCCGCATGCGGAGTTCGACGAGGAGGAGTTCGTCTATGTGGTGGAGGGCGAACCCGACGCCTGGATCGACGGGCATTTGCATCGGTTGAAACCCGGAGATGGCGTCGGGTTCCCGGATCGCACGGGGATCGCGCATTGCTTCATCAACAACACGGATAAGCCTGTGCGGTTGATCACGGTCGGCGAGGCTTCGCGGCGGCGGTCGAAGTGCGTGTATCCGCTGCATCCGAAGCGCAACAAAGAGATCGGCAACGACCTTTGGAAAGACGCGCCGCGGCACGAGCTTGGGCCGCATGACGGGATGTCGGACTTGCGTCGGGCAACGTTGAAGGCGAAGCGGCGGAAGAAGTGATGCTCAAGACGGGGGCGAAGCGGTTCTACAAAGACGTCGATGTTCGTGCAGAAGCGACGGGCTTTGCGGTGCTGCTGGACGGACGCGCGATCAAGACGCCCGCTGGCGCGACGATGCTTGCGCCGACACGGGCGCTAGCCGACGCGATTGCTGCGGAATGGCGCGGGCAGGGGGAGACGCTAGCGCCGCAAGCGATGGTGCTTACGAAGGCGTTGAATACGGCGCTGGACCGGATTGCGGCGAACCGCGCGGCGATTGTCGATGAGCTCGCCAAATACGCCGGCACTGATCTGCTCTGTTATCGCGCGGAAAGTCCGGCCGGGTTGGTGCAACGCCAACGCGAGGCTTGGGACCGGTGGCTTGGGTGGGCGGATGAGCGGTTCGGTGCGCGCCTTGCCGTGACGACGGGTGTCGGTCACATCGCGCAGGACGCGGAGGCGCTTGCGCGTCTGAGCGCCTCGATCGACGCGCACGACACCCACCGGCTTGTCGTGCTGCATACGGGCGTCACGATCACGGGGTCGGCGGTGTTGGGCTTGGCGTTCGTGGCGGGCGCGCTTAGCGCGGACGATGCGCTTGCAGCTGCGGAGGTCGATGCGGCTTATCAGGCCGAACTCTGGGGCCTTGATGCGGAGGCGGAGAAGGCGCGCGCGCACCGCTTGGCGGACCTCAGGGCCTCGGAGGCTTATCTGAAGCTGCTCGGCTGACCGCTGCCGCAGCGTCAGTTATGCGCAGTGGGCTGCGGCGCGGGGACTTTGTGCGGTTGCGCACCCCCCCAAACTGTGCAGATTTGCGCCAAGACTCAAGGGTTCCCAAGGGCACGCATGCACGAGATCATCAAGGAGCTTGAACGCCGGCGCGCGGCCGCCCAGATGGGCGGCGGGGAAAAGCGCATCGACGCGCAACACGCCCGGGGCAAGCTGACGGCGCGGGAGCGGGTCGAGATCCTGCTGGATGAGGGGTCGTTCGAGGAGTTCGACACGTTTGTCGAGCACCGTTCCACGGACTTCGGGATGGACCTGCAGCGGGTGCCTGGCGACGGCGTGGTCACCGGCTGGGGCACCATCAACGGGCGGCTGGTGTATCTCTTTGTGAAGGACTTCACGGTGTTCGGCGGGTCGCTGTCGGCGGCGCATGCGCAGAAGATCGTCAAGATCCAGGATATGGCGCTGCGCAACGGCGCGCCGGTCATCGGGGTTTTCGATGCGGGCGGCGCACGCATTCAGGCAGGCGTCGATGCGCTGGCCGGATACGGCGAGGTGTTTGCGCGCAACGTGCTGTCGTCGGGGGTGATCCCGCAGATTTCGGTCATCATGGGCCCGTGCGCGGGCGGCGACGTCTATTCGCCTGCGATGACGGACTTCATCTTCATGGTTCGCGACACGAGCTACATGTTCGTCACCGGGCCGGAGGTGGTGAAGACCGTCACCAACGAAAAGGTGACCGCCGAGGAGTTGGGTGGGGCCTCGGTGCACACCCAGAAATCGGGCGTCGCCGACGGCGCCTACG
>JANNEL010000483.1:0-22109 GCA_031378595.1 Alphaproteobacteria bacterium | reverse complement strand
CTGGCCGACCAGTGTCCGAGCGTGACCCGCCGAAAGTTTGCCGCCGTAGATGTAGTCCTGAACCGTCTGCGGGAGTTGCAACAGGCGCAGGGTGTTTGCGATGTGGCTGCGGCTGCGGCCAATCGTTTGGCCGAGCGCTTCTTGGGTGTAGTTGAACTTCTCGATCAGCTGACGATAGCCGCGCGCTTCTTCGATCGCGTTCAGGTCGGCGCGCTGGATATTTTCGATCAGCGCGACTTCGAGCGCCTCAGCATCCGTAAACGCCCTGATGACGACCGGCACTTCGTGCAGGCGCGCCTTCTGTGCGGCGCGCCAGCGGCGCTCGCCGGCGACGATTTGGTACTCGTCGCTTTGGCCCGGAACGGGGCGCACGATGATCGGTTGGATGATGCCCTTGTCGCGAATCGAAGCGGCCAGTTCTTCGAGCTGCTCGGGGTCGAAGTGGTCGCGCGGCTGGAACGGGTTCGGCCGCAGCAGGGCGATCGGCAGCGTGCGCGGAGCACGTGCCTCAGCGGGTGCGCCGGGGGCTGCGGGTTGGCCCGCAGCCGGCTTCACTTCGGCGCTGGCGCTCGCGGCCAAAACCTCTGATTCGACTTCCCCCAGGAGGGCGGAAAGACCGCGCCCAAGGCCTGCAAATTTTTTGACCGGTGTCATGCTGCCTTACGGGACTTTTCGCGTTGAATGAGTTCGCCTGCGAGCTTGATGTAGGCCTGTCTGCCCGCGCTCTTGAGGTCATAGAGCAGGGCCGGCAGACCGTGACTCGGTGCCTCTGAGATGCGTACGTTACGAGGTATTATCGTTTGGTAAACTTTCTCACCAAGGTGTTTACGAACGTCCTCGGCCACCTGTTCCGAGAGGTTGTTTCGCTTGTCGAACATAGTGAGAACAACGCCCTGAATTTCGAGCGCCGGATTCAAGCTGCCCCTTACCAGATCAATGGTACGTAACAGCTGACTTAAACCTTCGAGCGCGAAGAATTCGCATTGCAGCGGCACGAGCAATCCGCTCGCCGCCGTCATCGCGTTGATCGTGAGCAGGTTCAGCGACGGTGGGCAGTCGATCAGGATGTAGTCGTAATGCGTGAGCTTCGTAACGTCGGTCGAGACCGCCGTCGAATCCGACTTGTCGCCCGTGTCGGCAAATTTGTGCATGTACGTGTCGAGCGAGTCGCGCAGACGGAACGAGCGTCGCGGCACGCCGACGAGTTCCATCTCTGCGCCGGCAAGTTCCGACGTTGCAGGAATCACGTGTAGGCCCGGGATCTGCGTCGGCACGATCGCTTCGTGAAGCGGGGCGTGGCCGATGAGCACTTCATAGATCGAGACGCTGCGCTGATGCTTCGAGATGCCGAGGCCGGTGGACGCGTTGCCTTGAGGGTCGGCGTCGATGACGAGGACCTGCTTGCCGACGGCGGCCAGCGCAGTACCCAGATTGATGGCCGTCGTGGTTTTGCCGACGCCGCCCTTCTGGTTTGCGATGACGATGACACGCGTCTTTTCGTGCCGCGCGCGACGCGGCTCTAGGACGGTTTCGGGGAGCTGCGCCAAGGGGTCAATCCTGTGACTCGCACTACGAATCCCGAGGGGTCAGAGCGGCTCGGGATGGGGGTTGCGGCAAGTCTCCAGGATTTGGTTGCAAGGGTCAATTCGTCGTTGAGCGATCTCCCCTTGAGAAACAGGGCGATTGTGCCAGGCCGGAAGAAGGGCTGGGCGAGGGGTAAAAGGCGATCCAAGGGGGCAACCGCCCTGGCCGTAACCACGTCCGCCTTGAGGCCCTTCAGGTCCTCAGCCCGGATGGCATGGACCTCGGCTGGGGCGCTGGTGGCGGCGATGACCGCCTCCAAGAACCGGCACTTCTTCTGGGTCGATTCGACCAGGTGAACCCGCAGCCCGGGTCGGTCTGCCAGCATGATCGCGAGTACCAAGCCGGGGAAGCCGGCCCCGCTGCCCAGGTCAACAATTGATCTGGCATCGGGCGGAATCAGGGGAGCCAGCTGCGCCGAATCGAGGACGTGGCGGCGCCAGGCGTCCGGGATTGTGGAGGGGGCAACCAGGTTCACCCGCTCGTTCCACTCGACGAGCAGATCTACATATGTGGATAAACGACTCAGCGTTTCACGTGTGACTCGCGTCTCGTTATTGAAGTCAAGCTGCCCGTACGCTGACGTGGGCGTGTTCACGCGACCTGCCTGGCGCGGGATTTGATCCTCAGCAGCAGCGCCGTCAGAGCCGCGGGGGTGACCCCTTCGATGCGGCTGGCCTGCCCCAATGTCGCGGGCCGGATGCGGATGAGTTTTTGGGCGGCCTCGGTCGAGAGCCCGGCCACATCGGCGTAGTCGAGGTCGTCGGGCAGGGCCAGCGATTCGTCGCGGCGGAAGGCTGCGATGTCGGCGGTCTGGCGGTCGAGGTACCCACTGTAGAGCGAATCAGCTTCGAGCTGATCGAGGACCGCTGGCGCGATCGCGCCGAGCTCAGGCCAGAGTCTCAGAACCTCCGCCCTGCCCGCTTGCGGATGCGCGATGAGGTGGAGCGCGGAGCGGCGTTGGCCGTCTTGGTTCAGTGCGATGCCAGCGCGCTTTGCGGCGGCCGGCGTGATGTTGAGTGTACGGAGTTGGTCGCGTGCCGCATCGAGCGCCGACATCTTCGAAGCGAACGCAGAGCTGCGTGTGTTGCTCACGATGCCCATCGAGATGCCCATCGGCGTCAGCCGTTGATCGGCGTTGTCGGCGCGGAGCGTCAAACGATACTCGGCGCGCGATGTGAACATGCGATAGGGCTCGGTGACACCGCGGGTCACGAGATCATCGATCATCACGCCGAGATAACTCGACGCGCGATCGAAGTTCGTGCCCTGACCGCCGCCTGCAAACAGCGCCGCGGTGAGGCCCGCTACCAATCCCTGAGCGCCGGCTTCTTCGTAGCCCGTTGTGCCGTTGATCTGGCCGGCGAGGAAGAGGCGCGGGAGCTTCTTCAATTCCAGCGTCGCGTGGAGTTCGCGCGGGTCAACGTAGTCGTATTCGATCGCGTAGCCGGGACGGACCATGGCGACGCGCTCGAGACCGGGGATCGTGGCCAGCAAGTCGCGCTGAACATCCTCGGGGAGTGAGGTCGAGATACCGTTCGGATAAACCGTGTCGTCGTCGAGGCCTTCTGGCTCCAGGAAGATCTGATGGTTCTCGCGCTGTCCGAAGCGGACGACTTTGTCCTCGATCGACGGGCAGTAGCGTGGGCCGGTGCCTTCGATCTGGCCCGAGTACATCGGCGCGCGATGCAGGTTCGCCTTGATGATCGCGTGGGTCGCCGGGGTCGTGCGGGTGATACCGCAGTCGATCTGACGGTTCGCGATGGTGTGGGTGAGAAACGAGAATGGGACTGGCGGCTCGTCACCGGGCTGCATCTCGAGCGAAGCCCAGTCGATGGTGCGGCCGTCGAGGCGGGGCGGCGTCCCGGTCTTTAGGCGGCCGAGGGTCAGACCGATGGCTTCAAGAGTCTTGGATAGGCCGAGCGCCGGGGCTTCATCCACGCGGCCTGCGGGGATCTTGCGCTCACCCATATGGATCAAGCCGCGAAGGAATGTACCTGTCGTCAGCACGACAGCGCCCGCTGCATGGCGGCGGCCGTCTCGCGTGACGACGCCCGCCGCCTGGCCATTCTCGATGATCAGGTCGTCGGCCTCCGCAGCGACCAGGGTCAAGTTCGGGTAGGCCGCCAGTTCGCTCTGCATATGGCGGCGATAGAGCTTGCGATCGGCCTGGGCGCGCGGGCCCCGGACTGCAGGTCCTTTGGAACGGTTCAGGAGGCGGAACTGAATGCCGGCGGCATCGGCCATGCGTCCCATGACGCCATCGAGGGCATCGATCTCGCGGACCAGGTGGCCTTTGCCCAGGCCGCCGAAGGCCGGGTTGCAGGACATCTCCCCGATCGTCTCGATCTTATGCGTGACCAGCGTCGTCTTCGCACCCGAGCGGGCGGCCGCTGTCGCGGCTTCGCAGCCGGCGTGGCCGCCGCCAATGACGATGACATCGAAACGCTCGCTCATGGGGCGCAGGCGATACAGCAGGACGAGCGCTTGAGTCAAAGCTCAGCACACGGAGCGATGTCTCATGTGAATCCGTTTCATGTGAGTCTTAACGAGTCTGAGCGTTCATTTACCGATGCAGAACTCGCGAAAGATCACGTCCAGAAGGTCTTCGACATCGACGCGACCGGTGATGCGACCGAGCGCGCGAGCGGCGATGCGGAGATCTTCGGCGGCGATGTCGAGGGCCTGCGCGTTGTCGAAGCGCGTGAGCGCTGCTCTTGCATCGACGAGTGCCTCGCGATGACGGGCGCGCGTCATCGGCATCGACTCCGATCCACCGGCGCGCGCCACGACTTGTGCTTCCAGCCATGCGAGGAGTTCGCCGATACCCGCTCCAGTCTTCGCGGAGATGCGCATTTGGTGCAACGGGGCCGCCACCATTTGCGTGCTGGGAGTAATTGCGTCGCATTTGTTCAGTACGACCGCATCTCCTTCGGAGAGTTCACGCGACACACGTGAATCAATTGGAGACGCTGCCGCATCAATGACGCCGAGGCGAACGTCCGCGTGCTGAGCTTTCGCGCGCGCACGCTTGATGCCTTCGCTCTCGATCGCGTCTGTTGTGTCCCTGAGTCCCGCAGTATCGATCAGCGTGACGGCGTAACCGCCCAGGTCGAGGTCGACTTCGATCGTATCGCGCGTCGTTCCGGGTACGGAGGAAACGATGGCGACGTCGCGCCTCGCCAGCGCGTTCAGCAGCGACGACTTGCCGACGTTCGGCGCGCCCAGGATGACAACGGTGAACCCGTCCCGGACGATCTCGCCCCGGCGGTCATCGGCAAGGTGGGCGTCAATCTCATTGCCGAGCTTGGCGACGCGCGGCCGAACATTGGTCGCCAGATCGTCGGGGAGTTCTTCGTCGACGAAGTCGATCGTGGCTTCGAGGTGGGCCAGCGCTCTCACAAGGTCGTTCCGCCAGCGCTCGTACTGTTCCTTCAAACCCCCTTGGAGCTGGCGAAGCGCTAGGCGGCGCTGTTGCTCGGTCTCGGCGTTGATGAGATCGGCCAGACCCTCTGCTTCGGTGAGGTCGAGCTTGCCAGCCATGAAGGCGCGCCGTGTGAACTCGCCGGCATCAGCAGGGCGAAGGTCCGGGAGTTCGCTCAAGCGGCGCGTCAGGGCTCCGATCACAGCGGGCCCTCCGTGCACGTGGAACTCGGCCACGTCCTCGCCGGTGAAACTGTGGGGACCTTCGAACCAGAGAACGAGGCCGCGATCGATCAGCGTGCCATCGTGCATGCTGATGTCGCGCAGGGCGGCTTGTCTGGGTGCTGGGACCGGTGCTCCGGTCAGTGCTTCAACGGCGACCCGCGTGGCCGGACCCGAAACCCGGAACACGCAGATGCCGGCGCGCCCCTTCGCCGACGATAGGGCGAAGATCGTACTGCGGCGTTCCATGGGTTATCAGGGGCGAGGCTTCGGTCGGTGGGGCGGTGGTTCTTCGTCCTTGCCGGTGCGCGCACTGCTGCCGCCGGTCGCGGCGCGCATGAAGTTCTGGAAGGTCTCCATGCCCTGGGCGCTCCACGGCACCCAGTTCTTGAGCAGCTGTTGGGGGTCGGTCATGGAGAGCGCCTGCATGACCCGGCGCTGGACCTCGCCCATCACCTCGGCCTGCAAAGGTTCGACGTCCGGCAGGCCCATGTAGGCCCGCGCTTCTGCAGGTGTACAATCGACTTCAATTGTGATTTTCATCGCCCCGCTCGGCCTTCCGCTTGATGTTGTCGTGTCACGACCTTAGCGCGGGAAACGGCTGGGTGCAGCACCTGCTTTCGTTGATCTCCAGACGCCCTTAAGGGAGCCTTTCGCCCATGAATATGCTCGCCCAATCGACGAGCCCTTATCTGCTTCAGCACAAGGACAACCCGGTCGCGTGGCGGCAATGGGGGCCGGAGGCGCTGGAAGAGGCGCGCGCCGCCAACAAACCGATCCTGTTGTCGGTCGGATATGCCGCGTGCCACTGGTGCCATGTGATGGCGCACGAGAGCTTCGAGAACGAGGCCACCGCGGCGGTCATGAACGACCTCTTCGTCAACATCAAAGTCGACCGCGAAGAGCGTCCCGACATCGACACGATCTATCAAACCGCGCTCAACATGATGGGCGAACAGGGCGGCTGGCCGCTCACGATCTTCCTCACGCCGCAAGGCGAGCCGTTCGGCGGCGGTACGTACTTTCCGCCGGAGCCGAAGTTCGGCAAGCCTGCGTTCCCGGATGTGCTGCGCGAGGTCGCACGCCTCTACCGCGAGAACGGCGAGCAGGTCACGAAGAACACGACGACGCTGCGCACGGGACTGACGCAGTTGTTCGAGTCGAACCGTGGCGGGCAAGTGCTCGACCCAACGACGCTCGAGCTTGCAATGAAGCGGCTCTGCCAGCAGTTCGACGTGTTTCACGGCGGACTGATGGGAGCGCCGAAGTTTCCAAACGTGCCCGCGATCGAGCTGATGTGGCGCGCCTATCTCAACACCACGATGCCGCAGTTTCAGCATGCAGTGGACATGACGCTGATCACGATGTGCCAAGGCGGCATCTACGATCACTTGGGCGGTGGGTTCGCGCGCTACTCGGTCGACGAGCGATGGTTCGTCCCGCACTTCGAGAAGATGCTCTACGACAACGCGCAGATGATCGACATTCTGGCGACGGTCTGGCTGCAGAACCGCAATCAGACACTTCGCACGCGCATCGAAGAGACCGTGGGCTGGGCGCTTCGCGAGATGCTGACGGAGGGCGGTGCGTTCGCTTCGTCGATCGATGCGGACTCCGAAGGCGAGGAAGGCAAATTCTACGTCTGGAGCGAGACCGAGATCGACGACGTTCTCGGCAAAGACGCGGAGATGTTCCGGCAGGTGTACGACGTACGCAGCGGTGGCAATTGGGAGGGCAAGAATATCTTGCACCGCCTCCGGACGCCGGTGCCGTTGCCTGCCGTGCAGGAAGGCAAGCTGAATGCGCTGCGCGAGAAGCTCTACCTCGCGCGCGAGAAGCGGGTGAAACCCGCTCGCGACGACAAGGTACTCGCCGATTGGAACGGGCTGATGATCTACGCGCTCGCGCAAGCCTCGGATGCGTTCGTCCGCGTAGACTGGCAAGCGGCTGCGGTGAAGGCGTTCTGGTTCGTCGCCGACACGATGGGCAACGACGGAACGCTTGCGCACAGCTGGCGCGCTGGGAAGGCGGGAACGTCCGGCATCGCCGACGACTACGCGAACATGGCGCGCGCGGCGCTCGCGC
The DNA here is from genome assembly GCA_031378595.1 of Alphaproteobacteria bacterium. Taxonomy (GTDB): domain Bacteria; phylum Pseudomonadota; class Alphaproteobacteria; order Micropepsales; family Micropepsaceae; genus SZUA-430. Next base: position 14,798 of record JANNEL010000483.1, on the reverse strand, counting down.
TCTACGAGATCACGGGCCACCAACCGTACTTGGAAAAGGCGCTGCTCTGGACGAGGACGCTCAACGAGAGATTCTGGCGCACCGACATCGGCGGCTATACCCTTACCCCCGCTGACGGCGAGGCGCTGATCGTTCGCGTGCGGACCGCGATGGACGGCGCGACGCCGTCGGTAAACGGAACGATGATGCATGTGCTCGTCAGGCTCAACGCTTTCACAGGCGATTTGGACTACGCGGAACGCTTCAGCGTTCTTGCGCAAGCGTTCGGCGACGATGCGCGTCGGCAGATCGTGTCGGCTGCGACGCTCTTCAACGGCTTCGACTTCGTCCTGCGCGCGCAGCAGATCGTGATCGTCGGTCAGCGCAACGAGGCTGGCGTGAATGCGTTCCGCGACGTGTTCCGCCGCTTGAGCGCGCCGAACAAGATCATCACCATCGTGGCGCCGGGCGAGGCGCTTCGTGCGAACCATCCGGCGGCGGGCAAGGGACAGGTCAATAACCGGCCGACGGTCTATTTCTGTGCGGGCGAAACGTGCTCCGCACCGATCACGGATCCGGTGCAGTTGGAGTCGGTGCTCAAGATGCGCGTCGTCAGCGACGGGCCGGCGTCACAGAGGTTCGCCTAGTTTGTGAGCGCTGCGGTTCGAAAGGGCTGCAGCGCCGTTTTTGACCGAGGTTTTCGATGACGAATGCGATCAGGTTTGAGCGGGTCGGCGGTGCCGACGTTCTGTCGTTTCAAGACGTGGCTGTGAAGCCGCCAGGCGAGGGCGAGGTCCGCGTCCGGCACACTGCGATCGGCGTCAACTTCATCGACATCTACCACCGTAGCGGGCTTTACAAAGTACCCCTGCCCTCCGGCCTTGGGCTTGAGGCGGCGGGCATTGTCGAGAGCGTGGGTCCGGGCGTCACGCGGTTTCGCGAGGGCGATCGCATCGCTTACGCGTCAGGCCCGGTCGGCGCCTACAGCGAGGCGCACAACGTGGTCGCGAACCGGGCGGTGAAGATCCCGGACGGCGTCAGCGACGACATCGCGGCTGCGATCCTGCTCAAGGGGCTCACCGCGCACTTCCTCCTTCGGCGGACTTACAGAGTCAAAGCCGGCGACACGATCCTGTTTCACGCCGCGGCCGGTGGCGTAGGTATGATCGCCGTGCAGTGGGCGCGCTCGCTCGGCGCGACCGTGATCGGCACGGTCGGCAACGACAACAAGGTCGAGCTGGCAAAGCGGCTCGGCTGCCATCACGTGATCGTCTCTTCGCGCGAAAACATCGCGGCGCGGGTGCGTGAGATCACCGGCGGCAAGGGCGTGCCGGTCGTCTACGATTCCGTCGGGCGCGATACGTTCATGGCGACGCTCGACTCGCTGGCGACGCTCGGTCTCTTCGTCAGCTTTGGAAACGCGAGCGGGCCGGTGCCGCCGTTCGACGGGGCGCTGCTTGCGCAGAAGGGGTCGCTCTACTTCACGCGGCCGACGCTGATGAACTACGTGACGACACCCGAAGAGCTCGACACGGGGGCCGGCGAGTTGTTCGACTTGATCGCGCGCGGCGTTGTCCGCCGCAACGAGCCGAAGCGCTTTCCGTTGGCGCAAGCGGCCGAGGCTCACAAGGCGCTCGAAAGCCGGCAGACGACGGGGTCGCTGGTGTTGATACCGGGCTAAGGCGGCGGGCTCGCCGCGAGCTTCACGTTCAGTTGCTCGAGCAGGGTGCGTAGCTTCTTGGCTTCGCTGCTTCCCAGCAATTTCGACACGTGCTGTTCGTACACCTCGCCGAGCCTTCGGGAGGCTGCGAGCAAGCTCGCGCCTTTCCTGGTGGGGAGAACCAATTTCGCGCGCTTGTCGCCGGGGTCGGGTGAGGTGACGACGTAGCCAAGCTCGGTCAGATCGTCGACCAAGTACGCCATGCTTTGCTTCGTCATGCCTGCGCGTTCAGCCAGTTCGGTCACGCGGATTCCTTCGCCCGATATCCGGCGCAGGACCGTGCTGTGGGTCACCCGGATGTCGGAAAAGCCTTCCTGCCTCAGGCGGCCGTAAAGCCAATGCAGGTAGGTCTGATAGGGCTCGCGAAAAAGTGAGCCGAAGGTCGGGCGGCCGGGAGCCTCGGTGTGAGGGCCGTCACTTGGCATCGTCAGGTTCTCTGTCTAATTAGACATATAGACTGACCATAACGACCGGAGATCCGGGCTTCAATCCGGCCGCCAAATTTTGCCCTAGGGAAATGTGCCATGACGCCTGCCGCATTCGGACTGACCTACGAACCGATCGGCCAATTTCGATCCACGGTGCCGGTTGCCCACTACGTCACGCGCTTCGTGGTCGCGTTCGGTTTGGCGATCTCGTTAGGGCTCGGCGACCTTATCGCGTCACTGGACCGAAGCGAACTTCGCGAGACGGTGGCGCCGCTTGTCAGCGCCACCGGCGGCTAGCAGGCCTATTCGGCAGCGGCCTGCTTGTCCTTGCGCATGTAGATCGAGTTCTTCGGGCGTTCGAAGACGCGGTGGATCATGGGCATGAAGGCGTCGAGCGGCATCGACTTAAATGCAGGATTGAACGAGTTCTGATCGTAGAGGTGACAAAACTGCGCGCAGGGTTCGAAGTGCGGGTGACCGCGGAATTGATCGCGCATGTCGCGGTCGAGGCCCAAGTGATGGAAGAAGTAATAGCCCTTTCGCTCCTCCACGTATGGCTTCACGATCGCGGCGGCGATGTCGGCATGATTGGCCGGGCCTAACGTGTCGCCGATATCGTGCACCAAGGCGCAGACGACATACTCTTCGTCCTGACCTGCTTGGTGTGCGCGGGTTGCGGTTTGCAGCGAATGTTCAAGGCGGTCGACCGCATAGCCGCCGCAGTCGCCTTTGAGAAGATTCAAATGGGCGACGATGCGGTTCGGAAGGTCCTTCTGAAACGGCGCCGCAGCCTTCACGATGATCGCCCAATCCTCAGCGGTGCTGTCGATCATCGCGTGGTACTTCGCTTGGTCGTGAGATTTTCCATCCATCGCCGTGGCTCTCCCAATTTCACATCTGATCGAGCGTGACCTGACTTTTGGGTGGCGTCAAATCGCTTTGTTTGACGCGCCGCCGAAAAGGCGCGAACACTCGTAAAATACGCGGAGGATCGAAATATGGCGGGGAAACTTCAGGGACGCGTCGCACTGGTGACGGGCGGGGCGCGCGGGCTTGGGGCTTCGTCGGCCGCGGCCCTCGCCGCGGAGGGTGCTGCGGTCCTGATCACCGACGTGCTCGACACTGACGGCGAGGCGACGGCTACGGCCATCGCATCCAAAGGTGCGCGCGCCGGTTACATGCATCACGACGTGCGCGACGAGGGCCAGTGGCAGACCGTGGTCGGCGAAGCCGAACGGCGGTTCGGCGGGCTCGACATCTTGCTCAACAACGCCGGCATTTTTTTCCTGAAGCCGATGGCGATGACGACCATCGAAGAGTTTCGCAACATGCAGGCGATCAACGTCGAGGGCGTGTTTTTGGGCATGAAGACGGCGATGGGCGCGATCGGCAAACGTGGCGGGCAATGGGCCGGTGGCGGATCGATCATCAACTTGTCGTCGGTCGCGGGGCTCACCGGCGCTGCGTTTGCGGTGCCCTACAATGCGTCGAAGGGTGCGGTCCGGTTGATGACCAAAGGGGCCGCGCTTGAGTGCGCACAGTTGGGATTGAAGATCCGCGTCAACTCGATCCATCCCGGCGTCATCGAAACGAAGATGGGACAGCAGGTGCTCGACGATCTGGTCGCGGCCGGTGGTGGCGGCGCCAACGAGGTGCGCGCCAATGCGATCGCGCTGCATCCGCTCGGGCGGCTGGGCGTGCCGGCCGACATCGCGAGCGCCGTCGTGTTTCTGGCGTCGGACGACGCCGCGTTCATGACGGGCTCGGAGGTCGTGGTCGACGGCGGAATGACCGCGCGCTGAGCTACTTGTGAAGGCGCCAGATGCGGCCGTCGTCTTGATCGGTCGCGACGTAGATCGAGCCGTCGGGGGCTTGGTCGACATCGCGGATGCGGTCGCCAAGTTCGATGCGCTCTTCGCCCGTGACCTTGCCGTTTGCGATGGTCAGCCGAACGATGCCGAGAGGGCCCAGACCCGAAACCAGCAAGTTGTTCTTCCAGGCCGGGAACATTGTGCCGGTGTAGAAAATCATGCCGGACGGGTTGATCGAAGGGTTCCAATATTTGACGGCGTCGGTGAGGTCCGGGCGGGTTGACGGCTTGGCGATCGGGCGGCCGTCATAGTGGTTGCCCCAGCTGACCAGCGGCCAGCCGTAGTTCTTGCCGGCTTCAGGGCGGTTCAATTCGTCGCCGCCGGCGGGGCCGAACTCGATGGTCCAGAGCGCGCCGGTGACGGGATCGATCGCGGCACCTTGCACATTGCGATGACCGTAAGACCAAATCTCAGGCTTTGCGTCGGCGCGGCCGATGAAGGGGTTGTCCGCCGGAACCGTGCCGTCGCGGTTGATCCGGATGACCTTGCCCAGGTGGCTTTTCAGATCTTGGGCGGGTTCGAACTTTTGCCGCTCGCCCGTGGTCAGGAACAGATGGCCATCGCGCGCGAAGGCGATGCGTCCGCCAAAGTGGCCGTTGCCCGTGACCTTCGGCAATTGGCGAAAGAGTAACTTCACGTTCTCAAGTTTGCCCTCGCCGAGCGTGGCGCGTGCGAGTGCCGTGGAGGTACCGCCTTCACCGGGTTCTGCGAACGAAAGATAGATCGTCATATTCGTTTTGAACGCGGGGTCGATCGCGACGTCGAGCAGACCGCCCTGCCCGCTTGCTTGCACCGCCGGCACGCCTGTCAGCGGCGCCGACAGTTTCTTGTCCGTGCCCAGGACGCGAAGCCGCCCAGCGCGCTCGGTCACCAGCAGCCGGCCATCGGGCAGGAAGGCTAAGCCCCACGGATGATCGAGGCCACTGGCGACTTCCTCGACCGCGACAGCACCTGCGCTCGTTTGCACCGTGTGCGGTGTGGCCGGTTCGCTCTGGGCGCAGGCAACCGTCAAGCTCAACGCGGAAAGTGCCACGAGCGTCGTGTGGAGATGTGACATCACTAACTCCGCTCAGATGGGTTCAGCTGCGGGACTGGAAGCCTTTGCAACGGACGTAGTTGCGGTGCCATTCCGGGATCGCAATGCCGTCGGGCTTCGTCTCGACGTGGATCGTCTGGGGCGCCGCCTTCGCGTTGTCGTAGTCGTGCATGCGGATGACGAATTTCTTGCCGTCGGCGTGTGCACTCTCGATGCGCCAATCGGACACGGAATCGAGTGGCAATTTCACCGGCTTCTTGACGGCGAGCTTGTCGGCGATTGCGAAGCTGTTCCAACGGCTGATGCGGAACTCGGCCGGGCCGATGAGGACGAAGAACAAATACTGCGTCTCTTGCACCGCACAGCGATCGCCGGTCTTCGCAGCGTGCCGCTCGTCGATGAAGAATGCTTCGTCGCCGGGCAGGTCAGCTGCGAGAAACTTGAGCGCACCATCGTCCAACGCGATCGCCGCGCGGTCGGCTGCTGGTTTGCAACGCTTGAATACCATCGTATCGACGTCGCCGCCCAACGAAGCCGCAGAGCGGACGCGGTACATGATATCCTTCGTGTCGGGACGGAAGCGCCAGGCCTCGTTCCCAATCGTGAGCGAGACGACCCCGTTCGCTTCGCTGGCAGAGACAATTGGCCCGCGGCCCGCGGCTTCGGTGCCGTCGTCGAGGAACGCCACACCGCCGGAGCGCAGGAACTCGATCGCGAGCGTCGTGGCCTCTGCCGGGGGCTCGGTCGTCGAGCAGAGCTTGTTGGCGCTGACCTCAGTCGGAACGCCGCTCCAAACGCCTTCGAGGTACCTTTGGCGTTCTTGCGAGATGCCTTCGGCGTGAGCCGCGGCGGCGCATGTGAGTGAGAGGACGGCTGCGAGAAGTGGGTGCGCGCGCATTTGGTTCCCAGTTGGCCTTGGCCCTTTCCCAAGACCCGAACCTAGCGGAGAAAAGGCCCGGACGGTAGGTCCAGGCCTTAGCGCTTTTAGGTGTTCATCGCGTCGAAGAAGTCCGAGTTCTGTTTCGTGCTCTTCAGCTTGTCGAGCAGGAACTCGATCGCGTCGGTTGCGCCCATCGGGTTCAGGATCCGGCGCAGCACGTACATCTTCTGCAGTACCTGCTTTTCGACGAGGAGTTCTTCCTTACGGGTGCCGGACTTCAGGATGTCCATCGCCGGGAACACGCGCTTGTCGGCGACCTTGCGGTCGAGAACGATTTCCGAGTTACCGGTGCCTTTGAACTCTTCGAAAATGACTTCGTCCATGCGGCTGCCGGTGTCGATCAAGCCGGTCGCGATGATGGTCAGCGAGCCGCCTTCTTCGATGTTGCGCGCGGCGCCGAAGAAGCGCTTCGGACGCTGCAACGCGTTGGCGTCGACGCCGCCGGTCAGCACCTTGCCCGATGATGGAACAACGGTGTTGTAGGCGCGGCCAAGACGCGTGATCGAGTCGAGCAGGATCACCACGTCGCGCTTGTGTTCGACGAGGCGCTTTGCTTTCTCGATCACCATTTCGGCGACTTGCACGTGACGCGAGGCGGGCTCGTCGAAGGTCGACGAGATGACTTCGCCCTTCACGGTGCGCTGCATGTCGGTGACTTCTTCCGGACGCTCGTCGATCAGGAGAACGATCAGGAAGCACTCGGGATGGTTGGCTGCGACGGACTTTGCAATGTTCTGCAATAGAACGGTTTTACCCGTGCGCGGCGGCGAGACGATCAGTGCGCGCTGGCCTTTGCCCAACGGGGCCACGATGTCGATCACGCGCGCCGATCGATCTTTGACCGTCGGATCGGCGATTTCCATCTTGAGGCGCTTGTCGGGATAGAGCGGCGTCAGATTGTCAAAATGGACTTTGTGCTTCTGCTTCTCCGGATCCTCGAAATTGATCGAGGTGACTTTGAGAAGCGCAAAATAACGCTCGCCGTCCTTGGGCCCGCGGATCGGACCTTCGACGGTGTCGCCGGTGCGCAGTGCGAAGCGGCGGATCTGGGTCGGGCTGACATAGATGTCGTCGGGGCCAGGCAGGTAGTTCGACTCCGGCGCGCGGAGGAACCCGAAGCCATCAGGCAGAACTTCGACGACACCCGAGCCGGTGATCTCAACTTCTTGCTCAGCGAGTTGCTTGAGGATCGCAAACATCATGTCTTGTTTGCGCATCGCGGACGCATTCTCGATCTTCAGCTCTTCGGCGAGTTCGAGAAGTGCGGCAGGCGTTTTGTTTTTGAGGTCTTGGAGCTTCATGACGTCTTGAAGCGACATTGGAAGTTACTCTCTGATGAAATTGAGTATTCGGGTGATTGGAGAATCGGATTTCGGGCGGGGCCCAAAACCGATGCCTTCGAAGGAGAGGAATTGGTCGTTCGGAAGCTGCTCGGCGCTGTGTTTGGAGTGCCGGTCCGTCTCTGGCCTTATCAGGTGCATCGCGCTTACACGCGATGCGGTGGCCTCGTTGGCGGACAATTTCCGGACGTTTTCGGAGGTTGGCCTATTATGTAGCCCAGCCGGGGTTCGCTGAGAAGGGGATGACCGGACTTTAATTTTCGGCGTGAAACCGGGCTTTGCGGGCTCAGAATGGTTTCACCACGACAAGTATCACAATGGCGGCCATCAATAGGGCCGGAACCTCGTTGACGATGCGAAAGAAGCGTTGGGACTTGGTGTTCTTGCCCGCCTCAAAGTCCCGGCGCCAACGGCTCAACATCCCGTGCAGGCCACTCAGAGCGATCACCAGAAGCAGCTTCGCGTGAAACCAACCCTCGGCCCAGACACCCAACGTGTGCGCCAGCGTGAGGCCCAAGATCCAAACCATGATCATCGATGGGTTGATGATCACGCGCATGAGCTTGCGTTCCATCGTCTTGAAACGCTCGTCTTCGGTGCTGCCGGGCGCCACTTCGCAGTGGTAGACAAAAAGGCGCGGCAGATAGAGCAAGCCCGCCATCCAGGCGATCACCGCGATGATGTGGAACGCCTTCAGCCACGGATAGAGGGCGACCAGCGTCTCGCTCATGCGGCTTTCCTTTCGAGCGGGCATTGCCGGCACGGCTTGGGACAAACACGCGTGCCGCCTGCCGGTTTCACGCCGTCACGGCCCATGGCCTCTTTCACGATGTTAGCCAGGCCTTCGATGAAGCTTGGGTGGGTACCGACCGATGGTACGCGCGTGTAGCTCATCACGCCGCTCTCAGCGGCGAGCTTGGCGTAATCGATATCGAGTTCGACAAGCGTTTCGGAATGTTCCGACACGAAGGCGATCGGTGCGATCACGATCGCAAGGCCTTCGGCCCCTGCCCGCTTGATCTCGTCATCGGTTGCGGGTCCGATCCATTTCAGCGAGCCGACGCGGCTTTGATAGCAAACGCTCCAATCGAGCTGCGGCCGGGCGAGCTTGTCGACCAACGCTTTCGCCGTTTGTTCGACCTGGGCTTGGTAAGGATCGCCGGCAGCGACGATGCGTTCGGGAAGTCCATGGGCGGAGAACAGCAAACGGAATCGCACGTTCGGTGCGAGCGTCGCGATGCTTTCGGCAATCAGGTCTGCTTGCGCGGCGATGAAGCCTCGATTTTGCGGATAGCAACAGATCGTCGCGACCGGCGCTTTGATTTCATGTGCGAGGCGGTGCCATTCGCGCAGCGACGAGCGCGATGTCGTGGTTGAGAATTGCGGGTAGAGCGGCAGCAGGACCACCCGGTTAGGACGGAAGCGGCGAACTTGCTCGACCACGTCGGAGGCACGCGGCGTCGTGTAGCGCATCGCGACAAAGGTTTCGAAGTGCACGCCGTCGTCGTTTGCGAGTGCCGACTTGAGTGCGGAAGCCTGACTGTAGGTTTGGCCCAAGATCGGCGAAGCGCCCCCCATTTTCGAGTAAATTTCGCGTGCGATCGGAGCTCGTTGCCGGGTAATCCATTTTGCCAAAGCCCAACGCATGGGCTGTGCCAGTTGGATGATCGCGGGATCGTTGAACAGGTTGAACAAAAACGGTTCGACCGCTTCGAGCGACGATGGTCCGCCTAGGTTGAACAACACAACCGCAACTCTCATGCGCGGTCGATTCGGGCGCGCGTTTGACGCGCATCGGCGAACGTCACGGTCACTTCTCGAAAGTTCAAAACCACCGGATCTCCAATTCGATCGACCACACTCAAGCGCACCAACTACCTATTCATTTATAGATATCTAATAGGATGTAGGAAGATGATTGGCGTGTGGAGAATTGGGACAAATAGCCCCTGTGCGCGCGGTCCCCAAGGTCATGCCCAGGGCTTGTGTTGATCCACATTTGGGGACGATGAACGAAAGCTCAGATATCTAGCGCACGCGAGCGTCGTGCGCGGTGTGGATGGGATGTTCGTGCTTCGAGTTATTCAAAGTGAGGGATGAGCATGGTCGGGAGAGGCGCCGCCGTGGAGATCTATAGGCCTTGGAACTGGGTTGCCGGGGGACCAATGGGATGGTCCTTGCATCCATGGTTTGTCCCCGGTCTTATCAGGCTCGATACACACAGGCTGATCCTCAGGGCGTGTCGTGCATAATCAGCGCAGCGCGGGCATCTACTACCATCTTCATCTCGTGTCGGATTCAACCGGCGAGACACTGAATGCCGTGGCGAAGGCCGCGTGCGCGCAGTTCGATATGGGGCATGCGATCGAACACGTGTATCCGTTGGTTCGTTCGCGCAAGCAGCTCGAACGTGCGCTTGCAGAGATCGAAGGTGCACCAGGTCTCGTGCTGCATACGATGGTCAATCAAGAACTTCGTGAGGCGCTGGAAGTGCGCTGCCGCGAGCTGGAGCAGCCTTCGGTTGCAGTGATCGATCCGGTGATGAACCTTCTCGGTGCCTATCTCGGAGCTGAGGTCAGTCATCGTCCAGGCGCGCAGCATGAGTTGGACGCGCGTTATTTTGCGCGCATCGATGCGCTCAATTTCACGATGGCGCATGACGACGGGCAGAGTACAGCGACGTTGGACCGAGCCGATGTCATTCTCGTGGGCGTCAGCCGGACGTCGAAAACGCCAACCTGTATCTATCTAGCCAATCGCGGCATTAAGGCCGCGAACGTGCCGATCGTACTAGGTGTTTCGCTTCCGCAGGAGCTCTACACCGTCAAACGGCCGCTGGTTATCGGCTTGCTGGCCAGTCCCGAGCGCTTGATACAGATCCGCAAGAACCGCCTTTTGTCTCTGAACGAAGAGGACGAAACCGAATACGTCGATCTGGACGCGGTTAGGGCAGAGGTTGCGTTTGCGCGCCGCCTCTTTGGGGAAAAAGGCTGGCCGGTGATCGATGTGACGCGCCGGTCGATCGAGGAGACGGCGGCGGCGGTGATTGCGTTGCATTCGCGTGCACGTCAGCCCTCGAATGAGTAGCATCGTACTTGCCTCGGGCAGTGCTGCGCGGCAACTGCTGCTGCGCGCGGCCGGCGTGGCGTTCAGTGTCGAGACTGCGCGTGTGGATGAGGCGGCTGTGATCGAGTCGCTGACCGCAGAGAAGGCGCCGCCACGAGATGTCGCGGATTTCCTGGCTGAATTGAAGGCCGTGAAGGTGAGCGCGCGGCGCGCCGAAGCGTTTGTGATTGGTGCGGATCAGGTCTTGAGCGTCGGCGCAGAGATATTTCAAAAGCCCGGTACGCTTGAGGGCGCGCGGCAACAGCTTCGGCAACTCCGCGGCTGCACACATGTGTTGTCGTCGGCCGTGTCGGTGGCACGCGAGGGGTCAGTTGTTTGGCGTGTGGTGCAAGAAGCGCGGCTGACGATGCGCGACTTTTCCGACGATTTTCTGGAGGCCTATCTCGCGAATGCAGGTGAGGACATCTTGGGGAGTGTCGGTGCGTATCATGTTGAAGGCCTTGGAATTCAGCTCTTTTCGCGCATCGACGGCGATACGTTCACCATTCTTGGATTGCCGCTCGTGCCGCTCCTCGATTTTCTACGCACGCATGGCATGTTGAAGGCATGACGATTTCCGGTGCAGCGAAGCTGGCAGGCGTTGCGGGTTGGCCGATCGGGCACAGCCTGTCGCCGGCGTTGCACGGGTATTGGATCGCCGAGCACAAGTTGGACGCGGCCTATGTGCCGCTCGCGGTTGCGCCCGACGGGTTTGGGGATGCGTTCAAGGCGCTGCCGAACCTTGGGTTCCGCGGATTGAATGTGACACTGCCGCATAAGGAAGCAGCGTTCGGTTTGGTCGACAAGCGCGACGATGCGGCGGAGGCAACGGGCGCGGTCAACACGATCGTGTTCGAGGGTGGACGGGCGCTCGGACGTAATACCGACGTGTTCGGGTTCGCGGAATCGCTGCGCGAAGCCGGCATCGCTTCGCTTGCCTCCAAGAGTGTTGTTGTTTTGGGTGCCGGTGGTGCCGCGCGGGGTGTGGTTGCCGCGTTGCTTTCGCTGGGCACGTCGCAGGTGCATCTGGTCAATCGAACGGCTGAGAAGGCGCAAGTGTTGGCTGCGCATTTTGGTGGGCGCGTATCTGCGGAAAAATGGGGTGCCTTGCCTGCCCTGCTCTCCGCCGCGGGCCTGCTTGTGAATACGACGAGCCTCGGGATGGTGGGTCAGCCGCCGCTGGAGATCGATCTGAAGCCGATGCGGCAGGGTGTTGTGGCCGACATCGTGTACCGGCCGCTTGAGACGCCGTTGCTCGCGCAGGCGCGGCTGCAGGGGCTGAAGACGGTGGATGGTCTTGGGATGCTGCTGCATCAGGCGCGGCCGGGTTTTGCCGCTTGGTTCGGGGTCGAGCCGACGGTGAGTGCGGCGTTGCGCGGGCATCTCGTTTCCATTCTTGAGGGACGGCGTTGATGTTGATTATCGGGCTGACCGGTTCGATCGGCATGGGCAAGACCGAGACCGCGAAGATGTTCGCGCGGCACGGCGTGCCCGTTTGCGACTCCGATGCGACGGTGCATTTTCTTTATGACAAGGGCGGGCTCGCGGTCGGGCCGGTTCAAGCGTTGTTTCCGGAGACCGTCGTCGATGGGCGCGTCGATCGCGATCTGTTGGGGCGCGCGGTGCTCGGCAAGCCTGAGGCCATGAAGAAGCTCGAGGCGGTCGTGCACCCGCTCGTCGGCTTGGCGCAGCGCGACTTTCTCGAACGCGCGGCGGCGTCGGGCGCTTCGATGGCGGTGATCGACGTGCCGCTGCTCTTCGAAACCGGCGGCGAGAAGCGTGTGGACGTTGTCGTCGTCGTGTCGGCGCCCGCGGAATTGCAGCGTGAGCGTGTGTTGGCGCGGCCCGGTATGACGGTCGAGAAACTGGATCTCATCGTGCAAAAGCAGGTGAGCGACGCGGAGAAGCGCAAGCGCGCGGATTTTGTTGTTGATAGCTCGAAAGGGCTTGCGCATGCGGAAGCCCAAGTCGTTGCGATCATCGAAGCGCTGAAGCATCGTCCGGGCAAGATTTGGACTGCGAATCAGCCACATGCGCGAGATCGTACTGGACACGGAAACGACGGGACTTGATCCGGCGCAGGGGCACCGGATCATCGAGATCGGTTGTCTGGAACTGAACAACGGCACACCGACCGGCGCGCGCTACCACACGTACCTAAACCCCGAACGCGACGTGCCGGAAGAGTCACGGCGCATCACGAACCTTTCGACGGAGTTCTTGGTCGACAAGCCGCTATTTGCGGATGCGGTCGACGGGTTCTTGGAGTTTATCGCCGACAGCCCGCTTGTCATTCACAACGCGGAGTTCGATCTCAAGTTCTTGAATTCTGAACTCGCACGGGCTGCGAAGGCGAAGCTCGATCCGGACCGCGCGATCGACACGATGCTGATTGCGCGGCGGAAGTTTCCGGGGTCGCCCGCATCGCTCGATGCGCTTTGCAAACGCTTCAACATTGCGCTCGACGAACGCAAAACGAAGGGGCACGGCGCGCTGCTCGACGTGGAGCTTTTGGCGCAGGTTTATCTGGAGCTTTCGGGCGGGCGGCAAGCGGCACTCGAACTCGTTGCGGCGGATGCTGCAGCGGGGAACGGGGCAAAGGTCGTGCACATGCCGATCCCGCCACGGCCGAAGCCGCTGCCTGCGCAAATCACCATGGACGAACTCTTCCAGCACGAGGCCGCGATTGCAGGCCTCGGTGCTGGTGCGATTTGGCGAAACTAGACCGCGGCTTGCGGTGCCTGCGCCTTTTGCTGCGCGAGTTGTGCGCGATAGAGCGTCAAGAAGTCGATCGGATCGAGCATCAAGGGCGGGAAGCCGCCGTCGCGCGTCGTGTCGGCGACGACGCGGCGTGCGAACGGGAACAGCTGGCGCGGACACTCGATCAAGAGGATCGGCTGGATGTTTTCTTGCGCGATGTTCTTCAAAACGAACACGCCCGCGTACGAAACTTCGCAAACGAAGATCGTTTGCGTCGCGGCCTTCGCGTCGGCGCGAATGCGGATCGTGACCTCGTATTGGTCGATGCCGAGGCCGCGCGCCTGAACGTCCACGCCCACTTCGAGCGCCGGCTTTTGGCCCTGCAAGCTCATCGGCGCGGCCGGGTTCTCAAATGACAAGTCTTTAACGTACTGGGCGAGAACCTGGATTTGTGAGGCGGCGCCTGCATCCATTTGGTCCGGCGGAACCGTGCCGTTCGTGGGCGTGTCAGTCATCTGTTGTCCTTGAGGAAAGCTTACGCAAATGCCGCAAACTTGTGCGGGCGGGTGGCTATCACGGGTTTGAGGGCACGTACAAGCGATTGTCTTGGTTCATATGGGCGTTGCACCGAAATTGAACACCACCCCAGCTCTTCGTTTCGACAGGCGCTATGGACCGGAAAGGATTGTGGCTGTAGGGTTTATCCCCAAGCGCACGCCGTTTGCGGCCACCTGTTGTTCGGTCCCATGCGGCAAAAAAGAGTGGGTCGTGCGCGATCCCGGAAATGGATTGGGTCGATGACCGGAACGGTCTTGGAATTGGTGATCCTGGCAGCATTCGCTGCCTTCGTATTCTTTCGCTTGTACTCGGTTCTGGGCAAGCGCACCGGGAACGAGCAGCAACCTCCGTACGATCCGCGGCGTGTCGAGACGCGCCGTCCTGCGCCCGCGAAAGAAGACAACGTCGTGCCGCTGCCGCGCGCTCGCGAGATGCCGCCGCGGCCCGTTGTGCGCGACAGCGTGATGGCAAAGGTTTTGCCTGGTTCGCCTGTGGCGCTTGGCGTCGAGCAGATTCGCGAAGCCGACAGCAACTTCGATCCAGATGGTTTCGTGGGCGGCGCCAAGGTCGCACATGAAATGATCGCACGCGCTTATGCCGACGGCGATCGTCAAGCGTTGAAACCGCTGTTGGGTGAGGAAGTCTACGCGAGCTTCGATGCGGCGATTGCCGAACGCGAGAAGGCCGGACACAAAATCGATTTCTCGTTCGTGGGCTTGAAGCAGACAAGCCTCGACGATGCGGGCCTGCGCGGGCGCATTGCGGAAGTGACGGTGCGCTTCGTCAGCGAACTCATCAGCGCAACGCGCGATGCGGCGGGTGCCGTGATCGAAGGCGCGGCCGGCGTCGTGCGCGAAGTGACCGACGTTTGGACATTCGCGCGCGATACACGGTCAGGCGATCCGAACTGGAAGCTCGTCGCTACAGCCGCCGCTGCTTAAGCTCGACCACCCCATGCACCTTTCTCGTGCGACCAGCGCGGCAATCCTGATTCTGACGGCAGCATGCGCGCCGCTCAGCGGCGTCGTTGGCGAGAAACCGGCGGACGAGCTTCGTCTTGAGCGAACAAGTTTTGCGAAGCTCGACGATTGGGCGGTGAGCGATCCGAAGGGTGCGCTCGC
>JANNEL010000479.1:0-2511 GCA_031378595.1 Alphaproteobacteria bacterium | reverse complement strand
GTAAAGGGTAACTGTGTGCTTGTCCTGAAGCAGATAGGCGGCGGAAAGGCCCGCGATGCCACTGCCGATAATTGCGATGCTGGCCATGGGTGCTTTACGGCCTATGCGCGCGGGCGGATCACTGGGATATGACAGAGCGGCTGAAGGTCGGGGTTCTGGCGGCGTATGGGGCGCCAGCGGCGGCGTTCGCGATCCTGTTGTTGCCGCCCTATGTGTTTCTGCCAGGTTTCTATGCGCAGACGTTGGGACTGCCGCTCGACTGGATCGGTTACATCATCATCTTGTCGCGCGTGTTCGACGCGTTCATCGATCCGTTGATCGGGTATTCGAGCGATCGTACGCCGGGGCGGTTCGGACGGCGGAAGCCATGGATCGTTCTGGGTACGCCGCTCGCGATTCTAGGGGTTATACTTTTGTTTGTGCCGGGTGAGGCATCGCTCGGACAGTTTGCGTTCGGCATATTTGTACTCACGCTCGCTTGGACGATGTTGCTGTTGCCCTACAACGCGTGGGGTGCGGAGCTTTCGGGCGACTATAACGAGCGGACGCGCATCACAAGCGTGCGGGAGGGCGTTGGTCTCTTCGGGACGCTGCTTGCCGCTGCGACGCCGTCTGCACTGACGGCGGCGGGCTACAACGACCCGCGGCTGCATATGGCGGCGCTCGCCGTGCTTGTGGTCGTTTTAATGCTGCCCACGGTGGCTTGGCTTTTAATCAAGGTGCCGGAGCCGCGACCGTTGACGCACGCGCGCGTCACGCTGCGTGAGGGCTTGCGTGCGATTGCCGAGAACGTGGCGTTCCGGCGGCTGATCGGGGCCTATCTAATCAACGGCTTTGCCAATGGTTTGTCGGCGACGCTGTTTCTTCTTTTTGTCAGCCATGTCGTCGGCGCTGCGGACGCGTATGGCCCGCTGTTGCTTGGCTACTTCTTGGCGGGGCTTCTCGGCGTTCCGATTTGGTCGCTCGTTGCTCGGCGCACGGGTAAGCATCGCACGTGGGTGATCGCCATGGTGGTCGCCTGCGGTGCGTTTGCGTTCACGCCATTTGTGGTGGGGCAGGGCGACGTCGTTGCGTTCCTGATCATATCGATCGTTTCGGGGATCGGGTTCGGCGCTGACTTGGTGTTGCCGAGCGCTATTCAAGCCGACGTGGTGGACGTCGATACGCGCGCATCGGGTGAGCAGCGCACGGGGTTGTTTTTCGCGCTGTGGGGGATTGCGACGAAGCTGTCGTTTGGGCTTGCCGCGGTGTCGCTGCCGATCCTGCATGCGGTCGGGTTCGATGCGCGCGCCCTCGATGCAGCCGGGCGGTCGGCGAACGGGCCGGGTGCGTTGCTCGTGCTGACGATGTTGTACGCCGTGGCGCCGGTCGCGTTGAAACTCATCGCGATGGCCATGATGTGGAACTTCCCGCTCGACGCGGAACGCCAGCGGGCGATCCGCGCCGAGATCGAGGCTTAGCCGAATTTCGCCGCGATGTGACGGAAGTAGGCGTCTGTATCGAGCCCCTTTCCGGTGACGCGGGTGACGAGGTCTTCGGTCGGAACGCGGTCGCCGGAGCTGTAGATCTTATCGCGCAACCACGTGCGCAGCGGCGTGAAGTCGCCCTGTGCGATCTGATCGTTCAGGTTTGCCGTCTTCGCGTACGCTTCCGCCATCTGTGCCGCGTAGAGGCTGCCCAGCATGTAAGTCGGGAAGTATCCGAACATGCCGGAAGCCCAATGGCTGTCTTGCAGCACGCCCGTGAGGTCGTCGATGGGTTTGATACCGATCAGCGTAGCGCTGCGCTCGCTCCAGGCATGGGCGAGGTCCTCGACCTTAAGATCGCCGGTGATCATCGCGACTTCGAGTTCGTAACGGAGCACGACGTGCAGATGATAAGAAAGCTCGTCAGACGTGGCGCGGATGAGGCTGGGGCGTACGCGGTTGGCGGCTTGGAAGAATTTTTCGCCGTCGAGGCCTTTGACAGCATCGCCCAGGGAGTCGCGCAGCTTCGGATACAGGAACGTCCAGAACGCGCGGCTGCGGCCGATGTGGTTTTCCCAGAGGCGTGCCTGCGCTTCGTGCATGCCCATCGACGGAGCTTGGGCGAGTAGCGTTGCGCGGTCCTGTGGCGCCAAGCCTTGGTCGTAGAGGCCGTGGCCGCCTTCGTGCAGGGTTGTGAGCACGGCTTCGAGCAGGTCTTCGTGGTTGGGGCGCAAGGTGAGGCGGACGTCGTCGAAACCCAGCGCCGTGGTTCCAGGGTGGGTCGCGCGGTCGAGGTGGCCACGGGTGAAGTCGAAGCCGATGACTTCCAGGACTTCGTTGCAGACCTCCCACAGTTTCGATTCAGGGAGGCCGCGCGCCGTGGATTGCGGCCAGGCAGCCGTTTTCTTGCCGATCGATTGAACCATGGGCACAAGGCGCGCGCGGCGGACGATCAGCGAAGCATAAAATAGCTTAAGCCTATTGCCCTTTTCGTATTCTGCCACAAGAATTTCATAGGGATCGGACACAGGATACATAGCCTACG
>JANNEL010000475.1:0-6387 GCA_031378595.1 Alphaproteobacteria bacterium | reverse complement strand
AGCGCCTCAGCCGCCCGGTCGATATCCTTCACGCCGGCGCGCGCGAGGCCGCAGATCACGGCCTTCTTTGCGCGCTTCGCGATTTCGTTCACGGCTTCGAAGTCGCCGTTCGACGAAATTGGAAAGCCGGCTTCGATGATGTCGACACCGAGCTCTTCGAGCATGTCGGCGATCTTCAGCTTTTCATCGAGATTCATTGCTGCACCCGGCGATTGCTCGCCGTCGCGCAACGTGGTGTCGAAAATCAAGACGCGGTTCGAACTGGACATTGTCTCTTCTCATAAGCCCGCCAACGGCGGTTTCGGTTCCTAAGCCCGGTCTTGTCTTCGCTCCCCTAAGCACCGACCGCATCGCCATGGGCTTTGATGCGGCGTTTGTCGCGCCTAGGGGCAGCTAAGCAGAAGTAGTCCGAGATCGTTCCGAAGAGACAGGTGAGACGGCGCGAACGCGCACGAACGAGCGCAGAGAGCAAACGCTCCCGCGAACTCATTCGATTGACGCACATCGCGCATACGTTCTTTGCCTCACACGCCAGCGAGCTATTGCTGGCGTTCACCATACGTTGGTGCCGTTAAGACCCCGTGAAATTCGCAGTCTAAACCCGCACCGTTATTGGAGAATCAATAGGCCGAATCAAAGAGGGGGGCAACGACAAACCTCGCAATTTGCTACATTTCACGCGGCTTCGACCAAAAGGACTCAAGGGTGCCCCCTCCTGCGTTGGACACCGCAAACGCCATCGAGCGCCATGGTTTTGCGATCATCGAGGGCGTTCTGACGGCGGCCCAGCTTGAGTGCCTGCACGGTGTTACGGCGTTCGGAGCCACGCTCAGCCGCAGCGGCAGCACGTACGGCGGGCGCAATCTCCTCGCCATTCCGGACGTGAGGAATCTGGCCACCGATAGCGCGATCCGAAATCTGATCGAGCCGATCGTTGGTCCGAACGCGATCGCTGTCCGGGCCCTATTTTTCGACAAAACGCGTGAGGCCAACTGGCCGGTGCTTTGGCACCAGGACCTGACCATCGCGCTGGCCGCGCGCCACGATCTCGCCGGTTGGGACCCATGGTCGACCAAGGCGGGCGTCACCCACGTCGAACCACCTGCCGCACTTCTCGCAGGCATGCTCACCATCCGCCTCCACCTCGACGAAAACGATGCCGGCAACGGCCCTCTGACAGTGCTTCCCGGTACCCACGCGATGGGCCGCTTGAGCCGCGAACGCATCAAGGAGCTGCGGTCGACAACGGGCGAGCAAACCTGCCTCGCACCACTGGGTTCCGCACTGCTGATGCGCCCGCTCCTGCTCCACGCCTCGTCGCCGGCGACCCAGCCCAGCCACCGGCGCGTCATCCAGATAGAGTATGCGGATCAAGGCGCCCTACCAGCCCCGCTGGCATGGGCTGCGGCACTGCAACCAGTGGTCGATGTTCAAAATTAACTCGCCACTGCGGGCCGGAACCCTCGAACCCTTTCCTGCGCTGTCCAATTGGGCAGCCGCCGCGCAAACCAAGGTCGGTGGGACCAATTTCGGCCCGCAAACCCCCAACCCTTAACGTGATCGAAAGCAAACTTCGCTTTCATAAGCCCCAACAAAACAAACAATGGCTTGTGGGGACTAATGACAGACGTCGGTTCGACTGATCAGCGCACATCATCGCTTTCGGCTGCCGGGACCTCTGTTCTCCCCGTCGTCGCGATATCGATCTTTACAGCCGCTGCCCTGCTGTTTTGGGTCCAGCCGATGGTCGGCAAGATGGTGCTGCCGTTGCTCGGTGGATCGCCCGCCGTTTGGACAACCGCGCTGCTTTTCTTCCAGACGGCTCTGTTGTGCGGCTACCTCTACGCGCACGCCCTCGGCACGCTCTTGCCTGTCCGCCTCCAAATCGCGGTCCACGTAACCGTTGTTCTGCTTGCGACGTTGGCGCTGCCGGTCGCGATCCCCGTAGGTGCGGTTCCCGACGGTCATGAGCAACCGGTGCTGTGGCTCATCGGCCTGTTCATGGCGACAGTCGGCCTGCCTTATACGGTCGTCGCCGCAACCTCGCCGCTTCTCCAACGCTGGTTCGCGCTGTCCGGGCACCGCAGCGCCAAAGACCCGTATTTCCTCTACGTGGCAAGCAACGCGGGCAGCCTGATCGGCTTGCTCAGCTATCCGTTCATCGCCGAACCGCTGATCGGCGTCTCGACGCAAAGCAGCGTCTGGACGGGTGGCTTCGTTGTGCTCGTGGCCCTCATTGCGACCTCCGGCGCGCTGATTTGGAAGCATGTGCAAGTCCAAGCCGGTCCCGTTGAAGCCCAACCGAAAGCGCCGGTGACCACGTTCGAACGCATCCGCTGGATTGCGCTCGCCTTCGTGCCGTCGAGCTTGTTGTTGGGCGTGACGACGCACATCACCACAGACATCGCGGCGATCCCGCTGCTGTGGGCAGCGCCCCTCTCGCTATACTTGATCACCTTCATGGTCGCTTTCGCGCAAAAGCCGTTGATCCCGCGCGCGCTGCTGCTGAAGATCGAGTGGTCCACGATCATCCTCTTGAGCGCGCTCGTATGGCTCAATCCGCCCGGTGTCTTCGGGATCGCAACCCACCTGACAGGCTTTTTCATCATCGCCGTCGCGCGTCACAGCGTCTTGGCGGAAGCTCGTCCGGATGCCACGCGCCTGACCGAGTTCTATCTCTGGATGTCGTTCGGCGGGGCGCTTGGCGGCGTCTTCAACGCGGCAATCGCACCACAGATCTTCAATACCGTTCTTGAATACCCGCTCGCCATCGTTGCGGCAGCGGCGACGCGCCTTCTGGTGCCTGGCGCATTGAAAGGTGCTGCCGCGAAGGACGACGTGTTGCTGACCTTGGCCGCAGCCCTCGCAGCGGTTGCAGGCGCATTCGCACTCTCCGGCGTCGGCGGGTCGATCGTGGTGCAAATCCTGATCGTGTTGCCGATCATCCTCGTTGCCTACGTCTTCAACGCCAATCCGATCGGCTGCACCGTTGCGATCGGCATCATGTTCGCGGCGCTTCAAATCGCTCACCCGAACGTACGCTACGAAGGCCGCAGCTTCTTCGGTGCCTACCGCGTCATCACGGCCGACGAAGGCCGTTACGTCGAGTTCGCGCATGGAACCACGATCCACGGCGCGCAAGCGTCGGAGCCCGCCCGTCACTTTGAGCCGCTCGCCTATTACACGGCCAAAGGTCCATTCGGACAGGCGATGAAGGCCCTACAGTCGACGCATGAAAAGCTCCGCCTGGGTGTTGTGGGCCTCGGCATCGGCGGGTCTGTCTGCTACAGCCGTCCGGGCGACACGTGGACGCTCTATGAGATCGATCCGCTGGTGGTGCACATCGCCAAGGACTCAGGACACTTCTCGTTCCTGAACAAATGCGTACCGACCGCCCAATACAAAGTCGGCGATGCGCGCATATCGCTCGCGCGCGAACCGAACGGCGTCTACGACGTCCTGATCCTCGACGCCTACACCTCCGACTCCATTCCAATGCACCTCGTCACGCGCGAAGCGATGGCGCTGGTCCGTACGAAACTGGCGCCTGGCGGCGTCGTTCTGTTCAACATCTCGAACCGCTATCTGAAGCTTGAACCGGTGGTCGCCAAAGCGGCTGAGGCTGCAGGCATGGTAGGGATCGCGCAGTTCTATGCCGGTACGTCCAAAAAGGACCACGAACCTGCTGACGCTTCGCAATGGCTGGCCCTCGCCGTCGATCCGGCGGACCTGAACGCGATCGCAGCGTCAGGTCACTGGCGCCAGCTGAAGGCAGGCCCGACGACGCCGCTATGGACCGACGACTTCTCGAACCTGGTGGGCGTGGTCTCGTTCAACCTGCGCTGATCGCCTAACCGGCGACCGGCTTCACGAAACCAGCGGCGCGCTTTGCATTGGCGCGCGCCGCATCCACAGTATCGGCATGGGCAAGCGCAACGCCCATGCGCCGCTTCTTGAAGGCCTCGGGCTTCCCGAACAGGCGGACCTCGCTGCCCGGCACGGCAAGGGCAGCGGCAACGCCCTCGAACGCAATCCCCTTCGCTTCCATACCGCCATAGATCACCGCGCTGGCACCTGGTGCGCGCAGCGACGTGTCGACCGGCAGTCCCAAGATGGCCCGCGCGTGCAGCGCGAACTCGCTCTGATGTTGTGAGACGAGCGTGACGAGCCCAGTGTCGTGCGGCCGAGGACTGACCTCCGAGAACCATACGTCGTCGCCTTTCACGAACAGTTCGACGCCGAAGATGCCGGCGCCGCCCAACTTGTCCGTGATCGCCTTCGCCATCGCCCGCGATTTCTCCAACGCGACCTTAGACATCGGCTGTGCCTGCCACGATTCCACATAGTCGCCGTCGACCTGCACATGCCCGATCGGCTCGCAGAACGACGTCCCGCCGGCATGCCGCACAGTGAGCAGCGTGATCTCGAAATCGAACTTGATCTCCGATTCGACGATGACGAGCGCTTGGCGCACCCGCCCCGCCGCCATCGCATAATCCCACGCCTTTGCGACTTGGTCGGGATCCTTGATCTTCGACTGCCCCTTTCCTGACGACGACATGACCGGCTTCGCGAAGCACGGATAGCCGATGCCGCCGTCGATCGCGCGCTGGAGTTCCTCAAGCGAGGAACAGAACGCATATTTCGAGGTTGCGAGCCCGCACTCTTCGGCAGCGAGCCTGCGAATACGCTCGCGGTTCATCGTGATGTGCGCCGCCGTCGCGGTCGGGATCACGCGCGCCAGGCCCTCAGCTTCGATCCGCACCAACTCGTCCGTCGCGATCGCCTCGATCTCCGGCACGATCAGGTGCGGCCTCTCCTTCAGCACCAGCTCGCGAACGGCCTTCGCGTCCGTCATGTCGATGACATGCGCCCGATGCGCCACCTGATGCCCCGGCGCGTTCGCATAGCGGTCGACCGCGATCACCTCGACGCCCAGCCGTTGCAACTCGATCACGACCTCTTTGCCGAGTTCACCCGCGCCCAACATCATCACTTTCATGGCAGTCGGCGAAAGCGGCGTCCCAATGCGCATGGCGTCTACTCCGGTTCGTCCTCATCGCGTACGGCGCGGTAATAGCCCCACGCCGTCCACGCCGCAAAGCCGAGCGTTCCGGCCAGGAGCACAATGCGCTTGAACGCATCGAGGAGCGCCGCGCGATCCGTCGGGCCGTCCTGCAGCACGAGCGCATCGTCTTGAACGCCGACGCCCGGTGAAAGGCTGCGCGCGAAAATATGCGACGTCGGCACCACCCAACTCGGATCGTCCAGCGTGCCGGCAGCGAAGATCACGAGCTGCGGCGCAACGAGCGGTTCGTGCCAAAGCCGCACGCCGCAGCTCGCACAACGAACGACGTCGATCTCGTTGCCGGAATCGGCGCGCCTGCGGTAGCGCGCGACGGGCCCTTCGAACGAAAACGCTTCCCTGGGACCGAGCACCATCAAGAGATTGGTGGCGCCCGTCAGCTTCTTGCAATCCATGCAGTGGCACGCATTCAGCGCCCAAGGCCGTGCGCTGAACCGATAGCGCACCGCCCCGCAAAGACAGCCGCCCGTATGCGGCGGCGCCGGGATCGCCGGCCGCTGCATCAGTTCTTACTCTGATCGACCAGTTTGTTCTTCCCGATCCACGGCATCATGGCGCGCAATTTCGTGCCGACCTCTTCGATCTGATGCTGCGCGAGGTTCGCGCGCGTCGCCTTGAAGCTCGCCTGCCCCGCCTTGTTCTCAAGCACCCAGTCGCGCGCGAACTTGCCCGTCTGAATGTCGGAGAGCACGCGCTTCATCTCGGCCTTCGTGCCTTCGTTGATGATGCGCGGACCGGTGACGTACTCGCCGTATTCCGCCGTGTTCGAGATCGAGTAGTTCATGTTCGCGATCCCGCCCTCATAGATGAGGTCGACGATCAGCTTCACCTCATGCAGGCATTCGAAGTAGGCCATCTCCGGCGCGTAGCCTGCCTCGACAAGCGTCTCGAACCCGGCGCGGATGAGCTCCACCAACCCGCCGCAGAGCACCACCTGCTCGCCGAACAGATCGGTCTCACACTCTTCGCGGAAATTCGTCTCGATGATCCCGGCCCGCCCGCCGCCGATCGCGCTGGCATAGGAAAGCCCGATCTCCTTCGCGTTCATGCTCGCGTCCTGATGCACCGCGATGAGGCACGGCACGCCGCCGCCCTTCTGATATTCCGAACGCACCGTGTGCCCGGGACCTTTCGGCGCCACCATCAATACGTCGAGATCGGCGCGCGGCTCGATCAAACGGAAATGAACGTTGAAGCCGTGCGCGAACATCAGCGCCGCGCCGTGCTTCATATTGCCGTGCAACGACTCCTTGTAGATGTCGGCCTGCAGCTCGTCCGGTGTGACCATCATCATCGCGTCC
>JANNEL010000466.1:0-3323 GCA_031378595.1 Alphaproteobacteria bacterium | reverse complement strand
CCTGCAAGACGCGCCGAAGTTTCGCGCGTCGGCGTCGGTAAAGTTCAGTGATTTTATGAAAGCGGCAGAGGCTGTGCGTGCGCTTTCGCAGTCCGGGCTCAATCCCTCGAACTGCCGGTTGATCGACGAGGAAGAAGCATTGGGCACGATGGCTGGCGACGGATCGGCGTCGCTGCTCGTGCTCGCGTTCGAAAGTGCCGACCACCCGCAAGACGCAAAGTTCGCGCGTGCGTTGGAGTTGGTGCGCGATCACGGCGGCGTGGCGGACGCCCCGAGGGCCTCGGGCTCAGACCATCGCGAGGGCGCCGCGGGGGCTTGGCGAAACGCGTTTCTGCGCGCGCCATTCTATCGCGAGGTGCTGACGCCGCTTGGTATTATCGTCGACACCTTCGAAACCGCGGTCACTTGGGATCGCTTTCCCGCGTTTCATGCCGAGGTGAAGACGCGCATGCACGATGTGCTGAAGCGCGTGACGGGCAAGCCCGGCCATGTCACGTGCCGGTTCACGCACGTCTATCCGGACGGGCCCGCGCCCTACTTCACGTTCCAAGGGCTTGGGCGGATGAGCGCGTTGCTTGAACAATGGCAAGAGATCAAGGCGGTCGCGAACGATGTCGTCGTGGCGGCTGGCGGGACGATCACGCATCACCATGCGGTGGGGCGCGATCATCGTCCCGGCTACACGCGCGAATGTCCGCCGCTCTTTGCCGAGATGTTGCGCGCGGCGAAGAGCGCCGTCGATCCGAAGGGTATCATGAATCCCGGCGTGTTGATCGACCCGGAAGGCCGCCGCGTCGGCGTGCGCGGCGCGATGGCAGGGGTTTGAGCCCATGACGATAACGGTGCGGATAGCTTCAGCCGGCGACGTCCAAGCGATGGCGGCGCTGCTCGAGGTCAAGCGGCAGATGCTCGAACGCTTTGAGCCTGTGATGTGGCGGCCAAGCGAGATCGCCGCGCAGCTGACACCGCAGTTCTTCACGCACCAAGTGGGGCAACCGAACGTGATCGCGCGCGTGGCAGAAGACGGCGGGCGGTTCTTGGGCTTCGTCATGGGTACGCTGCAGGATCCGCCGCCGGTTTACGCACCGGGCGGCAAGACGGTGCTGATCGACGATTTCGCGGTGGTCGAAGGTGCGGACGGCGATAGCGCCGCATCGCAACTGCTCGACGCGGTGGTCAGCGAGGCACGTGCGCGTGGCGCGGTGCAGATCATCACGGTCGCCGCCGCGCAAGACGCGCGTGCGTCACGCTGGTTTCAAGACAAGAAACTGCGCGTCGCCAGCCAATGGTGGACGCGCACGCTGACGCATTGAGGTGCGTGGGCGCCGCAAGAAGAAGATTTGCCACCAAGCACACCAAGAGCCCTAAAGGGCTCGCGTGTCATTTTCACCTTTCGGGCAGTGAAGCGTCTGAGTCTTTTCCCGCAAAGACGCAAAGACGCAAAGTGTTCTTCGGCGCCGAAGGCGCCATTCGATCGTCCGATCGGCGCTTCGCGCCAAGGAAAACGCTTATTTCTTGGCGGCTTTTCGCCTTTGCGGGAAACGATTCGGCGGTCGTGTAAGGCACCGCGATCGCAAGTTCACACGAGCGTCTTGGTGCTGTTGGTGTGCTTGACGGTCCAATCTTCGCTTAAGACAGCTTCGCTTGAAGTTTGGCGAAGAGCGGGTTGTCGGCGGCGAAGATGTAGTCGGCGCGTTCCGAGGTGACGGTGCCTTGGGCGCCGCCGGCGCGCAGGAACGCGACGGCTGTCGAAAGGTTTGCGTCGGGGACCACGACGGTCGCTTCCCCGCTGGCCGATTTCGAGAGCAATTTGGCGCCGAGCGTGTGTTTGAGCGCGGGCAATGCCGCATCAACGCCGGGGTCGAGGCGGACGCGGATGATTTGCGCGCGCTTTGCAAGCGCGCGGGCGGCAATGCGTTCGAGGATCAGACGGGCTGCGGCGCGCACGGTGTCGGACCACTTCGCGCCGAGGCTTGCGGCCAGCACCGCTTGGCTTTCCAGGATGAGGCCGTCGTCCAGTACTTTCAGATCGTTCGCAGCGAGCGTCGTCCCCGTCGTCGTGATGTCGACAATTGCTTCCGCGGTGCCGGCCGCGGGTGCGCCTTCGGTGGCGCCCAGGCTTTCCACCACGCGGTAGTCGCCGATGCCGTGGCCGGCGAAGAAGTCGCGCGTCAGGTTTACGTATTTGGTGGCGACGCGCAGGCGGCGGTGATGGCGCGTGCGGAAGCTTGCCGCGACGTCGTCGAGGTCGGACATCGCCGAGACGTCGATCCATGCCCGCGGAACGGCAACCACCACATTGGCGCGCCCGAAGCCGAGCTTCTCGACCACAAGCGTGCGCTCGGCGGCGGCGTGGCCGTGTTCGCGCAAGAGGTCTTCGCCGCTGATGCCGAAGTGCACGCGGCCTGCGTTCAGTTCGTCGGCGATTTCGGCGGCGGAGAGTAGCGCCACCGTTACGTTGTCGACGCCCGACAGCTTTGCCGCGTAGTCGCGCGTGCCGCGGGATTGGCTGATGTTCAAGCCGGCGTCGGCGAGGAACGCGAGCGCTTGCTCCTGGAGGCGGCCTTTGGATGGGATCGCGAAGACGAGAGCGCTCATGCACCACCGCCTTGCGCGCGGCGGGCCGCGAGGTTTCGTTCGCCGAACATTGCAAGGCCGACGGCCGGCGCGGGCTTCGGTGCACCAAGTGCCGTCAAAAGATTGTCGTTGCGGCCACCACCGGCGAGCGGCGCGGGCACGGAGGCGACGCGGAACTCGAACACGAAGCCGGTGTAGTATTCCATGTTCCGCCCGAACTGCGCCGCGAACGTGGCGCGGTTCAGGCTAACGCCATGGCGTTCGATGAGACCGAGGCGGCGTTCGAGCGCCGCGATAGCGGGGTCGAGCGAGACGGACGCGCTGCGCGCGAGCTTGCGCAGCGTGTCGACAGCTTGCGCCGCGGGCACCTTCACATCGAGATAGGCTGCAATCGCGTCGGCGACGGCGCGCGGCAAGCGCGCGGACGAAGCGTCGGCGGCCTGGTCGAGAAAGCGGTCGGTGATTTCTTCAATCGTGCGCGTGCCGATCGCCTTGATGCCGCCCAGCGTCAGTGCTTCCTGCACCACCGCGCGGGCTTCGACAGGCGGCAGCGTGCCGACGTGGGCGAGAAACGCGTTTCCGGTTTCGGCTTCACCGGTCAGACGCTTCAACAACTCGTTCAAATAGGCGGGACGCCAGACGTGGCGACGCAGCCGCTCCGCGCGTTGGGGCGCCAACCCCAGCGCTTCGAGCAGGCTTGAGAAAATACTCAAGTCACCGACCGTGACGTCGACGTTCTTCAGCCC
>JANNEL010000445.1:0-5315 GCA_031378595.1 Alphaproteobacteria bacterium | reverse complement strand
GACGAACGAGACGTTCAATTGGGTGGATCGGGTCTCGATCGAATTGACCACGCAGATGCTGGCCACTCTATTCGACTTCCCGTGGGAAGACCGGCACCTCCTGCCCTATTGGTCGGACGTGACGACGGCGTCGGAGACGGTGGGTGTCGATACCCTGCCGGCCGAGAAGCGGCAGGCGATCTTGATGGAGTGCCTTACCTATTTCACGCGGCTGTGGAACGAGCGCGTGAATACCGACAAGCCGGGGTTCGACTTCATCTCGCTGCTCGCGCGTAGCCAGTCGACGAAGGATATGTACAAAGATCCGATGCTCTACATCGGCACGTTGATGCTCCTGATCGTGGGCGGCAACGATACGACGCGCAACTCTATTTCGGGCGGTGTGGTGGCGCTGAACCAGAATCCGAAGGAGTACGACAAGCTCCGCGCGAACCCGGAACTCGTGACGTCGATGGTGTCGGAAATCGTCCGCTACCAGACGCCGCTCGCGCATATGCGGCGCACCGCGATCGCCGACGCCGTCGTTGGGGGCAAAACGATCCGCAAGGGCGACAAAGTCGTTCTTTGGTACATCTCCGGCAACCGCGACGAGACGGAGATTGAGCGCGCCGACGAGTTCATCATCGACCGCCCCAATCCGCGGCATCACATATCGTTCGGTTTCGGCATTCACCGCTGCATGGGAAACCGCGTGGCGGAGATGCAGCTTAAGATCGTTTGGGAAGAAATCCTAAAGCGCTTTAAGCGGATCGAACTTGTGGGCGAGCCCGTGCGCACGAGATCGAACTTCGTGCACGGATTCACTGAGGTGCCGGTCAGGATTATGGCCTAACAGGAGTCCGCGATGGACAACACTTCGGACGCAATACCTATCGCGATCTTCGGCCTGATTGCTGCGTGGATCGTATACGGAATCATCACAAAGGGATGGACCGGCTCTTTGTTCGGTGCGCGCATCAAGCGCACCTTCGAGACGATTGAAGCCAACTCGAACGCGATAGCGGCGACACGTCTTCGCGTTCACGTTTTGGATACAACGAACGAAGAGCGGATCGGCCTTGAGTTGCGGTTCACTTCTTGGCTGGCATTCTCCATGACACCCGTAAAAATGAGCCGAAGCACTGCGCGACAGCTGATCGATCAGCTAAGCGAAGCCGTGGACGAGTCTTAGTCGACATCATGGAAATCGCGGCTCTTCTTGTCGTCAATGCCGTCATTACGGTGCTGTGCTTCCTTGCCCTTTGGCTTGTGTCGTTGCGTTTTAAGGACGTCAGCTTCATCGACAGTTGGTGGGCGCTGGGGCTCGTCGTGACGGCGTGGGTGAGTTTCATGAATGCGCCAGGGTCCGCGCATTCGTTGGCGCTGGTCGCGTTGTGTACGGTGTGGGGCCTGAGGCTTGGGCTCTATCTGCTCTGGCGCTGGCGCAGCCATGGTGTGGACCGGCGCTATGCGGCGATCTTGGGCCGACTAAAAGCTCAGCGCGGTTGGAGCTTTGCATGGGCATCGCTGGTGATGGTGTTCGCACTGCAAGCACCGTTGCAGTGGATCGTAAGTTTGCCGGTACAGCTTGGACAGATGGGTCCGGCCGCACCGCTCGGCGCGCTTGCGTGGCTCGGTGTAGCGCTGAGTGTGGTCGGGATCTTGTTCGAGTCGATCGGCGATTGGCAGCTGACGCAGTTTCGCGCCAATCCGGCGAACGCGGGCAAGGTGCTCGACACGGGCCTTTGGCGCTTCACGCGGCATCCGAACTATTTCGGCGACGCTTGTGTTTGGTGGGGGCTTTACTTGATCGCGGCAGATGCCGGGTTTGGGATGTGGGCGCTGCCCGGGCCGGTGTTGATGACGTACCTGCTGACGAGTTTGTCCGGCGTGCCGACGGTTGAGGGACATCTCAACCGCTCGAAGCCCGGGTATGACGCTTACGTCCGGCGCACGTCGGGCTTTATTCCGCTGCCGCCGCGGCAGGGCTGATTGTCAAAGTCGCGCGGACACCGCCGCCATCGCGATTGGCGAGCGTCAAATCGCCGTTGTGGCCGCGAGCGATGGCGCGGGCCAAGGTGAGACCGAGGCCGAGGCCGCCGTTCCCTTCTCCGGCGTTGCCGCGCACAAAAGGTTCGAACAAACGATCGGTTGCGCCCGGCGGCAGACCCGGACCCTCGTCATCGACCTGTATCGCGACACAGTCGCCCGTGTGCACGACCGACACTCTGGCGCGAACGCCGTACTTGACCGCGTTCTCGACTACATTCCGCGCCGCGCGTTTGAGAGCGTTCGGACGACAGCGTGCGCCAACGGCGTTCGTGGGGCTGAAGGCGACATCAGCGCCGATGTCGGAGAGGTCGGCACAAACGCTCTCGACGAGTGCTGCAACGTCGACGTCGCGCATGGGCTCTTCGCCGAGCCCCGTTCTGGCCGCATCGAGGGCCGCTTCGGTCATCGCTTGGAGTTCGTCGAGGCTTGCTTGCATCCCTTCTTTGACTGTGGGGTCGTCGATGAATTCCGTTTTCAGTTTCAGCGACGTGATCGGCGTGCGTAGGTCGTGTGCGATCGAGCCCAGCAGCGTGCGTTGGTTGTCCAGCATCGTCATCAAGTGGCGCGACATCGCGTTGAACGATTGCGCCGCCGTCTTGAGCACGGCTGGACCGCTCTCGGGGATCGGGGCAACGGCCCGACCCTGCGCCATGCGGGCGGATGCTTCCGACAGGCGCTGGAGGGGACCCGAAAAGCGCAACGCCAGCCAGATCGCCACGAGCACGAGGGCGATCGATGCGACGGCGGCCGACAGCAAGAGGCCCGGCAGCAGGTTGGCGCCCTCGGGCCAGAAGAATTCGGCGTTCAGCCAGCGGCCGGGCGCGAGGGCTACGGCGACGCTCAAGCGTTCGATGCCCGCGCGCTTCTTCGGCATGAACGGAAACACCACCGGCGTGCCGCGTTTGGCGACGCGGACTTCGGCGGAGGGGAGCGTTCCCAGTGCGGTTTTGAGTTTGCTCTCGGCCGCGGTGTCGCGCTCAGCATCGGCAGCGACACGAGGAATCTTGCCGATCGACACCCGTTCGCGATGAACGGAGGCGACTTTGAACAGTGCCTCGTGTTCGCTCTCCGGAAGGCGAGCCAACAGGCTCATGAGTGCGGTCAGGCGGCTTTCGATCGCACTTTGGCGTTCGGCCTTTATTTCGACCGCACGCTGGTATTCGGCAATGGCAAAGGTCATCGCGTTCGAAACGACCAACGCCAGCAAGACGGCGCCGGCTAGCTCAAGCCACAAAGGGACGCGCCACGCCTTCATGCCGCCACGGGCTCGGCCGCGAAGACGTAGCCACCACCATAGACGGTTCGGATGATTTTCGGAGCGCTTGGATCTTGTTCGATCTTGCGGCGAAGGCGCACGATCGCATTGTCGACGGCGCGATCGAACGCTGCTGCATCGCGGCCGCGGGTCAGATCGAGCAACTGATCGCGTGTGAGCGTCAGGTTCGGGCGCTCGATCAAAGCGCATAGCAGACGGTATTCGCCGTTCGACAACGCGACGCCAACGCCTGTTTCGTCGCTCAGTTCGTGGCGCACGAGATCCAAGGTCCAGCGATCGAATTTGATGCGGCCGGACGACGGTTCGCGCTTGGGCGGCATAGCGTTCACGCGCTTCAGGATGGCGGCGATGCGGGCGATCAATTCGCGCGGGTTGAACGGCTTGACCATGTAGTCGTCGGCGCCGAACTCCAGCCCGAGGATGCGGTCGATCTCTTCCCCGCGGGCGGTCAGAAACAGGACCGGGATCGCGTTAGTTTCGCGCAGACTGCGGCAGAAGCTTAGGCCATCTTCACCCGGCATCATGATGTCGAGGACAATGAGGTCGAACGCGTGGGCGCGCAGGTGCTTGCGGGCCACGGCGGCGCTCTCTGCCCCGCATGCGCGGTAGCCGTTCTTCTGCAAATACTTGACCAACGGCTCGCGAATCTCGCGCGCATCGTCGACGACCAGAATGTGTGGGCCTGCTTCGCTCATGACGTGATCTTGCCGAAGCGTGTTTTGCGGGTGGCGGAAAGATTGTCGCAAACTGTGTCAGAAGAACGGCAGCGCGACAGGTCGCGACCGTTGTTTGCGTGCGCCGTTCCGGGGTAGCAGGCAGCATCCCTTCGTCAGCCCGCACTTTCGTGGGCTCATTTCGAAGGGAGACCTCCAATGATGATCAACAAGACTTGGGCAATGGTCGCGGCGGGGACACTGGTCCTGGCGGCCGGGGCGGTGGCCGTCGCACTGGCCGCGGACTGGGGCGCACCGAAGAGTTCGCGGACGAACGCCAGCGCGGGCACGGCCGGCGCCATGCGGTTCATCCCGTACGACACCGACAAGGACGGCCGGGTCACCCGGGCTGAGGTCGATGCTGGTATCACCGCCCAGTTCACGGCCGCCGACACGAACACGGACGGTAAGCTCGATGCCGCGGAGATCATCCGCTTCAACGACAAGCGCAAAGCCGACCGTCGTGCGCGGTACGAGGCTTGGAAGGCGAAGGCCGCGACCCTGGGCGTCGATCCCGGACGGCCGCCTTCCGACCGCGACACGGTGGACACGCTGCGCGCCGCCGATTGGAATTTGGACGGCGTCATCACACCGGATGAGTTTGGCGGCAAGCTACGGGGCCTGGCCATGCGCGCCGACCGCAACGGCGACGGCATTATCAGCACCGATGAGATGAAACGCAAAAGCACGGGGCGCAAGAAAGACGCCGTGGCGGCGAAGTGAAAGGATACCGCCCCCCTTCGGGGCGGTCGAGATTTCAAGCGAAGCGCAGAAATTTCGGGTGGGGGGCGAGCCCCCGGAGAGGCACCGCAATGGCCGACGAGTTTACAAAGCAGCTTCGCCGTCAAGTGACCGGACCCGAACTTACGCTCTGGCGGGAATTGCGACCACTCAGAAAGACCGGCTTCATCATCCGGCGGCAGTCGCCGTTTGGCATCTACATCGTCGACTTCGTGTCGCACAGCGAGCGCTTGGTGATCGAAGTGGATAGCGTTTCGCACGAGGGTTCACAGCAGAAGGGGCACGATGCGAAGCGAACGACGTTCATCGAGTCGCGCGGATATGCTGTTGTTCGCTTTTCGAACGACGACGTTTTGTACCGCACCGGCACCGTCGTCAACCGCATCAAGCAGATTTTGGTGGAGCGGCGCGCAACGAAATTTACAGCGATGCCGCTCCATATTCGAGCGGAGTTCCCCCCACCCGCCTACGCCGACGCTTCGGCGGGCGAGTTTTTGCATCACTTGGCCCCCGAAGCTCTTGAGCGAAGGGGGCCCGAACCTTCGCGCCCTACG
>JANNEL010000403.1:0-2622 GCA_031378595.1 Alphaproteobacteria bacterium | reverse complement strand
ACCCCATGAACCGCGCTCCGCGTTGACGCGAATGCTGCGGTCCCACCATCGCGAGTGAAACGAGAGGCCTCCCCACGAGGCCCTCTTCATCCAGGTTTTAACACATTATTTACGCGTGCCGTCAGCCTGTGCGCGATTGGGACGCGCGTTAATTCGCGGTAGCCTTAATGGCGCCTGCTCGTTCGAACGAACGCAGTTTCCGGTCGGTGAACAGCCCGCCGCGCATGGGTCCGCTGTATCTCGGTGACACAAACCGGCTGGCCCAACCCCTGCACTAAGAGGTCCGCGCTCTAGTAACGGGAGATTAACCTATGCGTTCAGTTAAACTGGGTATCGTGGCTGCCACATTGCTTCTCGGCACCACAGCCCTCACGACGCCGGCCTTCGCGACCGGCAATCATTGCACCTACAATTGTAACCCAACGCCTCCGCCCAGCGGCGGCGATGTCGACATCGACATTGACAACTACAACAAGGCATACGGCGGCAAGGTCGAGAACGACATCGACAACTACAACGACAGCCACAACAAGGCCTACGGTGGCGACGCCAAGGCGTACGGCGGCAAAGTCGAGAACGAAAACTACAACGACAGCCACAACACCGCCAACGGCGGAACCGCAAACAACGACAGCCACAACAAGGCCTACGGCGGAGCCGGTGGCGCTGGCGGTGCAGGTGGGGCCGGCGGCGCCGGCGGCAACGCGTCGAACTCCAACACCAACAACGCGAACAACTCGAGCTCGGCGAATAACAACGGCAACATCAAGAATTCCGGCAACAGCTACAACGAAAACGAAAACAAGCAGCATCAATCGCAGAACCAGCATCAGACGATCAAGGACTCCGGCAACAGCTACAACGAGAACGACAACGAAAGCAGCGCCTATGTGAACATCGAAGAGCACAACCAACGCGCTCCGGTGAACACGGCCTACGCAGCGCCGCTCGCCGTTGGCGAAGACACTTGCATGGGCTCCAGCTCGATCGGTGCGCAGGCGGTGTCGTTCGGTCTCTCGATCGGCACGACATGGCAGGACGACAACTGCCGGCGCCTCAAAAACTCGCGTCAGCTGGTTTCGCTCGGCTACCACCGCGCCGCGACCTCGCTGATGTGCGTTGATGAAGACGTCCGTCAGGCGATGATCATGGCCGGCACGCCTTGCCCGAACGGCGAAGTGGTCGCCGTGATCGCGCCGCCGCCAGCTCGCGAATATGTGCCGATGGCGCCGCTCGCCGACAAGCCGGTGCGTCGCAAGCATCGCCGTCACGCAGCGCCGCTGCCGCCGAAATAAGGCGACGCGTTAATCCCGTACGTTACTAGGGGAAGGGGCTGTCCGAGCGATCGGGCAGCCCCCACTTTATTTGCCGCGGACAAGAAGCGCTGACATGCCCCCGCGGGTGGGCTCGCTTCAAATCCGTTCGCCGTCGAAAAAGCCGCCGGCGCACGCTGCGTGACAAAACTGGGGAAGGCGATCAGAACATCCGGGGCAGGAACGCGATCAGAACGACGAGCGCGGTCAACACGGCGATGCTCACGAACTCTCTGGACGTGGTCATGAGGGCGTTTCCTTCTCTCCGGGTTCGTATGATCGAGCGTTGAGACGAGGATGCGCCTTCGAACCTGAATGGCACTATCGCCAGGTCGTTCAGAAACCGTTCATCTTAAGCGGCGGTGACGCCCGTCACGCTTTCACGGGCACATAGATCTCTTGGCCCTTCTCGTGGAATTTCGCGCTCATGTCCGCCATGCCCTTCTCTTTCGCCTCAAGTTGGGCGGCGTAGTCGCGAACTTCTTGCGTGATCTTCATCGAGCAGAACTTCGGCCCGCACATGGAACAGAAGTGCGCCGTCTTGTGCGCCTCCTTCGGCAGCGTCTCATCGTGATAGGACCGCGCCGTCTCCGGATCGAGCGCGAGGTTGAACTGATCCTCCCAGCGAAACTCGAACCGCGCGCGTGACAACGCATCGTCCCAGAGCCGCGCCGCAGGATGGCCCTTCGCAAGGTCCGCCGCATGCGCCGCGATCTTGTAGGCGATCACGCCCTGCTTGACGTCGTCGCGATCCGGCAGGCCCAGATGCTCCTTCGGCGTCACGTAGCAAAGCATCGCGGTCCCGAACCAACCGATCATCGCCGCGCCGATCGCACTCGTGATGTGGTCGTAACCGGGCGCGACGTCGGTCGTCAGCGGCCCCAGCGTATAGAACGGCGCCTCGCCGCAAACGGCCAGCTGCTTGTCCATGTTCGCTTTGATCTTGTGCATCGGCACGTGGCCGGGCCCTTCGATCATCACCTGCACGCCGTGCTTCCACGCAACCTTCGTCAGCTCGCCCAGCGTCTCCAGCTCCGCGAACTGCGCCGCGTCATTGGCCTCCGCAATCGAACCGGGACGCTAGCCGTCGCCCAGCGAGAAGCTCACGTCGTAGGCCGCCAGGATTTCGCAGATATCTTCGAAGTGCGTGTAGAGGAAACTCTCCTTGTGATGCGCAAGTACGACGTGTCGTTCTCGCTGGGCGACGGCCTGCGGCCCGGCTCGATTGCCGACGCCAACGACCGCGCACAGTTCGCCGAACTCGAAACGCTCGGCGAACTCACGCAGATCGCCTGGAAGAAGGGCTGTC
>JANNEL010000394.1:0-14530 GCA_031378595.1 Alphaproteobacteria bacterium | reverse complement strand
GCAGCTGCAGCGCGAAGCGGATGCGCTCCGCGAATCTCTAGTTTTGCGCGATGAAACCGCACGCGCCCTGTCGGGTCTCGCCAAGGGACGGGTCGATAGCCGTTTCGTACGCTCTGTTCTTGTCGGTGAGGGCGGCTTCGGTAGAGTAATTCGTGCCTTCGATCTCGAAACGGGCGAGGAAGTCGCGTTGAAGCACATCAGCCTGTCCAAGGTGACGGACAGTGTGCTGCGCCAGCGCATGTTCGACAGTGGCGAACGTGAAGCGGATGCGGCGAAATCCATCGTTCACAATGGTGTCGCGCGCGTCATCGGTTTGTTCTTTGAACCTGACGGCGATGTCTTCATAGCGAGTAGATTCGTGCGAGGGCGCACGCTACGGCGCGCCATGAGCGATGGGTTGTTGCGATTGGAGTGGGATTTCCTGGTCGGACAAATCGCGGACGCGTTGGCCGAACTTCACAAATGCGGAATTGTGCACGGTGACGTGAAGCCGGAAAACGTGATTCTCAACGACGACGCTGAGGGGCGGCCGGTTCTGGTCGACTTCGGCAGCGCGGGCGTCGAAAAGTCGGCGCGCCGTCGGTTTGGCGTTGCTGCGTTCACGCCCGCCTACGCAGCACCAGAGCAAAAGCGGACAATGTTTCGCAGTGTTGGCCCGCCTGCCGACGTCTTTGCGTTGGCCACGCTTGCCCTTGAGTTGATCAGTGGCCGGCGGCCGACCCCCGCGCCAGCCTATTCAATGGGCTTCCTGAGACGCGCGGCGATCTTGCGCGAGCTTAAGGAACATGGCGCCGACGAAGATCGCGCGAGTCTTCTTGCCGCCAGCGTTTCGCCGTGGCCAGCTCTGCGCCCAACTGCAGCGGAGATCGCGCGCGCGTTGAGCAAACCGCCTGGGTGAGACAGAGTTGACCCACGCGAAGCATTCGCGCTTCAATGTCTGGTGGAAATGACTTCAGGAGGAGCGCATGCCGCTCGCATTGAACCTTCTGTCGGGTCGCTTCGCGGGCAAACAGTTGGCGTTCGATGAAAAGTTCACCCCGCGCGTCCGCGTTGGCCGCGCGATCGACGCAGAGGTTTCCTGGCCCGAGGAAGAAACGATCGTCGGCAGCAATCACTTCGAGCTTTGTTACGAAGCGGGGGTTTGGAAATTTGTCTTGAGTCCCCATCATCGGGTGTATGTTCCCGGCGGCGAGGCATATGACGGAATGCCGCTTGAAGACGAAGCGGTCGTTCATCTCGGTGACCGCAACGGTCCATCGTTGTCGCTCAAGCACGTGAAGTCGGGAACCAATCAAGCAAAGACGCTGCCGCAAGGGACCGCCATCGACGATCGCGGCCTGATCAAGCGCGCGCAAGAGCACATCGTACTGGTCGTCGCGAGTGTCGCTATTCTTGCCGCGGTGACCGGCTACTTTGTGAACGACCTTCTGAGTTCTGTGAGAGAGTTGCGAAACGTGGTAGCGATCGCCCGCGTCAGCGTCGAACAGCAAGCGGCGCGGCAGCGGCTGGTCGAGCAGCACATGAACGAAATCGCGGAAAAAACGGACCTTCGTGAGGTCTTCGCGCGATCGAATCCAGCGATTTTCTATGTCGATCTTGTCGGCCCCGGTCATACAACATGGGGTGGGGCGACGGCATGGGTCGTGAAATTGAAGGATGGCCGGAAAGCTTTCGCGACGAATGCACATGTCGCTGAAAAATACGAAACCGACGTCGAAGGAAACACAGAGCGAAGGATGGTCGCGCGCTCGCCGATACCGCCTGGCTACCTGGAGTACAATATTGTCGATGCGGTCAAACACCCGGGCTACGTCGAGTTCAACGAACGGACGCGGGAACTCGAGCGCCAAGTATCTCTTGGGAAGCTGCGCGACGTGGGTTTTGCGCTGGGCTACGACGTTGCTCTGCTGACGCCGGAATCCCAGAAGGGGCTTCCCGAGCCCCTGCCCTTGGCAAGCGATGACGAAATCGCGCACCTGCGCGCCGGCGAGGTCCTGGCTTCGGCGGGCTATCCGAATGAAAGATCGATCACCATGAACGGCATGACGCCGGACCCCATCCGGCGCAAAGGTATGCTGGCAAAAACAGCGTCGTTCTTTCTGATGCCATCGAGCGACCCCCAACTCATCCTTCACGATCTACCGGCAACCGGAGGCGCCAGCGGTAGTCCCATCTTCAACACGGCTGGACATGTTGTGGCCTTGCTGAATTCGGGCAACGTGACGACATCCGGCGATGGCTATCGCACGCCGAGCGCCGTCTTGGTGAACTTCGGTCAGCGCGTCGATCTTCTGCGCGAATTGATAGAAGGCACGGCGGAGGCGCGAATGCCAGCGTATCGACAAGCTTGGGCTGAGACAGAATTCAAGATTCGCAGAGGCCCGCGAGAGTTCGTCGATGCAGAAATTGCATTCTTCAAAGCGGAGCACGGCGGTGCCGAACGCGCAGGCGCCGCAAGCGGCACGATCGACGCGGCGAGTCCGGCTTACAAGGGGCACCCGGCAACATCTCTCGATCTGGATATCGAGGCGGGCCACCGCTATCGTGCATTCGCTATCTCCGAAGACAAAGGCGCAAAGCTGAGCCTGTTGTTGCTGGACAGTGCGTCGGCCGGGTACCTCGACATGATCGAGTCGGATGCATCCGTCGCCGAGCTGGAGTTCGACGCATTGAAGACGCAGAAAGGCCGGCTTGTTGTGGTGTCGGCAGCGAAAGAAAAGGACGGCAAACCGAGTCTAACACCGGTGAAGTTTGAGTTCGTCGTCTGGCGCGTAAAGAACTAGGGCGCAATCCGCTATCCGGGCAGAATCAGCGGCTTACCCCAAAAGACAAAGCGCCAGTCGGAGAGCTCGCTGGTGAGTACGGCCGCCGTATCGTCGGTGGCGCGCGACATGAACGCGAACGACGGCGCTGCCATCGCATCCACCCGTTTGATGATCAAATCGAGGCGCTCGTGCGCGGCTTCGGACAGCCGGGCATTGCGCTCGAACTCGCCGTGAGAGCGCAGGCTGAAGAGCGCCGCGCCCGTGGCGGGAAGGATGGCGACGATGAACATCGTCAGATCGGCGAATGCCTTGCCCACAAGATCTGCCCCCTCGGGTTCCCGAAGGATCAGGTAAGCAAAGAAGATCAACGCAATCACGGTCACGAAAGCTGATGCCGCAAACAACCCGCCCCCCAACCACTCCAGCCGCTCGCCGATCGTCCGTTCGCGCGCGGCGTACGACTTGTGAAATGCTGATTGCCCGCGAAGCTCGGCTTCAAGCAGCGCGCATTTCACCACCTCCGCATAGTGCAGATCGCCTTGACCCGTAGGGATGCCGATTTCGCGTAGCGTAGCGCGCACGTACCAAGTCACCCACGACTGCTGCGATTTCAGGCGCTCGTCGCCATGCGGCATGCGCAGCTCGGGCATCGGCGAACCGGTCAGCGCCAGAACGCGGATAACGCGCAGCCGCTCGGCCAGGAGGCGGTAGTCGAGCCACTTCTCGTGCCGCCGCGTTTGCCGGCCGCGCCAAACCAAAAGTCCTACGCCGACGATTGCCGACAGCGCAAAGCTGCTGGACCAAAACTCGACGTAGTGGCGAAGGTGTACAGCGTCTTCACCCAGGATGAGGCAAACCGGCAGGGGTAGAACGGCAAAGAACACCGCGATCGCGCCGAGCAGGAAAGACATCACATAACTCGATCGATAGGCTTGACCGTAATACACTGCCAATCCATCCGACCAAGCGAAACGTGGTTGGAGGATCTCGGCGATATTCGAAGGCGTGAAAAACTCGTTCGAGTGTCGCGGATCGATGCTGCAAGCGCCCTCTATCGGCTTCCAGTATTCACGCTTCCACGCAGTTTCAGCAGCGGTAACATACGGCGCCACGTTTCTCGACTTGAGGACCCCACGCTTCCCCGCGAACACGCGCAGAAACAACGGGTAGGCGATCCAGTTGTTGGTGAGCCGTTCGCGTTCGCCGCAGTAAGCATCGAGCCGCTTCCGACCGCTGTGATCCGTCGCCCGCGGCGGCGGCTCGGCAAGTCTGCGGACAACTGCGTCGATCTGTTGAGGCTCGGCAGTCGTTGCGGAGCCGGCGAGATCGCGCGCATCGTGCGAAGAGCCGTCACTGCCAGGCAGTAAAATCGAAGGTCCGCTGCCATGCTCGTCGAATCGGACTTGCGGTATCCCTGCATCGACTGCCGCTTGAACGATGTCGCGCGTGCCGCCGCGGCCGCTACCGACCTTGCCGTTCCAAACGGCGATGACGACATCGGACTGGCGGAGCATAAACAGACCCGCCCCTTCATAGGCCTGATCCGCATCGGCCCGCGATCCGTCGAGCTCGAACACGCTGGCCTCGCCGAGGAGCCGTCGATACGACTGCCGCGATGCGGGCGCGTCGAAATCCTTCTCGTACTCGTCACGCGCGAAAGGCAAGGGGCAAAAGAGTTCGAGCCCCATCTCGCGGGCCACTTCGGCGACAACGCGGTCAGTCCCCTCGGCAAGAGACGAGACGACGATGAGCCTGGGCGGCTCAGCGGAAAAGCAATCCTTGTGCGAGACCAGAACGGCCGAAAGCGAGTCCTGAAAGCCGGCGAGCAGGCGCCGGACCGCTGCCGCCAGTGCTTGAGGCGCTTCGGGTGAAAGCCGGTTCGGACGATGGCCCGTCACGCCGACTCGCAACGTCAGCCGGGGCTTTGGTGGATGGTGCATTAGACTGCGGAGTTGGAAGAATACGCTTGCCGAAAGGGTTAGCATCCCGCGCTAGGGCGCGCCAGGCTTCCCACTCTTCGAGTCCGATCCGACCCTTAATGATCGTCCTTTCGCAGCGTCCGGCGCGATATTGATCGAAGAACGGAAGCTGACATGGCAGTGAATACGCTCATCAAGGACGGCGCGTGCCGCCGATAACGTGTCCCCATTCCCGCTGCGCGGGTGTCATTCCGGTTACATCAACTTTAGGCAGTCTGGTATACTTCGTTGAAGAGACTCTAAAGTCCGGTACCTTCTCGAACGGGGCTCGTCGTTCATGCGTTTCCACCTTGTCTTGACTGCTCTGAGCGGACTCATTCTGTCGGGTTGCAGCGGGCCGTTGATCTCGCAACCGCTCTCATCTGGCCCAATGACCGCACAAGGAACGGCGCACGGCACGTACTGCCTGCCGCATCATCTGTGGCAAGTGGAGATAATCCGGAACGCCGATCTTGATAGCGCGCTAAAGGCCAAGGGTCTGGTCGCGACCTACGGCGACACGGCCGTCTTCGCCCGTCGCATCACCGAAGCGGACACGGGCCACATGTACAGGCTCGGCTACAACGAGTCCTCGTTCTCCAACGATACGATCACCGTCGAGTATGAATACCAGTGCCTCTTGAAGAGGATCACCTCGCGCGTGGCAGACGAGAGCCCCTCTGTCATCCGCGATCTGGCCTCGACGATCATCGAAGCTGCCACGGGTGCGCCGACTGCCCGCGTTCGCTCGCGTTCCGGCAAGACGCGCACCGGCGAAGGGCCGCCCGACAAGGTCACGATGTTGTTGGATATCACTCCGGCGACATACCGCAACGAGCAAGACCGCCTGAATGCGACGTTGAGCGCGCACAACTACGGCATTGCGGTTGAAATTCGGCCGCTGACCCAGGCGCCGGCCCAGTCGGCGGCGCCTGTCGACGAAGCGGTGGAGGGGATATTCTATGCGCCGCCTCAGGCGTATGTGATTTCCGTACTGGCCAAGAATCCCGACGGAAAGACGGCGGTGTTGGACGAACGCGTATTTTATTCGGCCAACGGCGTGCCCATCCAGTACATTGCGATCGATCGCTCGGCGTTCGTCGAGCGCTACACGGAGATATCGTTCGCGCGGGGATTGCCGTATTGGATCAAGACGAAAAAACCGAGCGAAGCGAAGGAATTTGCGACGATTCCGCTCGACATCACGACTGCGATTCTGGAAGCCCCGGTCGAAGCCATCAGGTGGGACAGGGACAAGACCGCGGCGAGAGCTGAACTGTACAAGAATCAGGAAATTTTGATTCAGCAACAAATGAAGCTCATTCAGGCGCAGGACAACTGGCTTAAGTTTCAGAAAGACCGCAAGTCCGTGACGGTTCCCAACGACATTGCGGAGCCGACGCAGAGCAATGCAGCCCGGGAGACGGCGCCGCAGAACGCGTCGTCGTCGTCGTCGGATGAAACGACGCCGGAGGAAACTGGTCCGACGAAACCGCCGGGTGCCGCCAGCGACGAAATCCCCGGCGGCGACGATTCAGCCCCGCCGAGGTGAGTTGTGTTTCGCTGGACACTCTCAGCCTTCGCCTTGTCGGTTGCCGTCTTCGTTGCCCACGCCGGTGGAAACGAGCGCGGGGCGGATAATCGGGATGCGCAGTCGTTTCGCGCCACCGTTGCGACGGCCGACAAGGAGGCGACCCGCCACGGCGACCGGTATGCTGTTCAATTCATCGACGAGCGCATTCGTCGCGAGAGCGAACGTCTCGGCGAACGCGCTCTCACCCCCGTCAGCCCGTTGCTCGCGAAGGACCCGCGTTTTGCGGCAAGCCTCCGCCGGCTTGCCAACACTCTCGAGCTAAGCGATCCCCGCTTTCAGACGGTCGCGCCCTTTGTCGTGGGCGGCTCGCCCATTCCGAGCGCAGATGACCTGGTTGCCTTGTCCGAAGACGCAGGCTTCAGAGGCGGCTTTTGTTCGGGGACGCTAATCGCCGCTCGCCGTGTTCTGACCGCGGCGCATTGCGTGTGCAATGGCGCAGCAAATTTCGTCTACGCCGGCGAACGTATCGGGACAAATCCGGCAGCGGGCATAAGAGTAGAGCGTGCCGATTTCGTCGATCCCGGATTTGCGTGCCCGACTGAACCGCGCCCCGGAATGGATTTGGAGCAAACGGTAGAGTTCGACACCCGAGGCAAAGACCTTGCCGTGCTGGAGATTGAGGGCCGGCCGGCCGGGGCGGTGGCGCGCCCGCTGCTCAGCGAGGCCGCGTTTGAGCAGTGGAGGAACGGTCCTTACGGATATTTTGTGCGTGCGGTGGGTTACGGATTTACCGCAACGCCTGTGAACGCAAGTTCGCCGAGCTTTGGCCGGCGTCTCTACGCCGACATTGCGGTCGCGCGCGCTCGCTGTGGCGTCGGCGACAATGCGTTCGGTTGCAAACCCGGGGTCGAACTTGTGGCGCAGGGGCATCCAGCCCACCATAGGCGAGGCGCTCGCCCCGACACATGCGACGGCGATAGTGGGGGGCCAATCTACGCGTTGCGCAAAGAGGGAGTAGAGAAGAACTTCTACCTCATCGGTGTCACCTCACGCGGCATCGACGACCGTTGCGGCTCAGGCGGAATTTATGGCCTCACGGTCTCCGCGCAGGCGAGCGCCTGGTTGAAACAGAAACACGGGGCGAGAATTCCAACACCCTGACCGCTGCAAGGATGGTTGCGGAGCATGCATTTCAAACACCGCGGTACATGGCGCGCCCTAGGGGAGTCGAACCCCTCTTGCAAGATTGAAAATCTTGAGTCCT
This sequence comes from Alphaproteobacteria bacterium, assembly GCA_031378595.1. Taxonomy (GTDB): domain Bacteria; phylum Pseudomonadota; class Alphaproteobacteria; order Micropepsales; family Micropepsaceae; genus SZUA-430. Next base: position 7,009 of record JANNEL010000394.1, on the reverse strand, counting down.
AACCGATAGACGAAGGGCGCGGAGAGGGCGGTTTCTATAGGGCCAGGGCGGTTGAGGCAAGCCCCGAAACGGCCACGAAACGGCGGCCCTGTGCGGCCCTCTCACGCACCCACAGGCAGCCCTTGCGCACGCCAGCGCAGCATCCCGCCGCTCAAATTCGCGACCCGCTGAAACCCGTTCTGTTGCATCAACAGCGTCGCCCGCGCTGACCGCGCACCAGAGCGGCAATAGACGACGGTGGGTGCAGATTTATCGATCTCTTGCAGCCGCGCATTGAGCTCGCCAAGCGGGATCAGCCGTGCCCCTGCGATATGGCCGAGCTCATCGTTGAACTCAGCTACCTCGCGCACGTCGATAATCTGCAACTGCCGCGCATGCTCTTCGACCCACACCGGCGAAACTTCTGGGACGCCGGCAAAGGTGACATGCACCGGAGCCCATTCCGCTTCGGGCGCGAGCTGCGCATCCGGTTTGCCGCACTTCAGGTTCGCAGGCACCGCAACATCCATCTTCTTTGGATGCGCAAGCCCCAGATTGTCCATATAGCCGCAGAAATCGTCTTCGCGAATCTGAACGCCGAGCCGCGGATTGTGCGCCATCTCTTCTCCGACCGAAGACGCCGTCAACCCGGTGTAATCGTGGGCCGGATAAATCGTGCAGGCCGCGGGCAGAGAAAATATCTGCTCGCGAACCGAGCGGAATAGAGCCCGCGCGCTACCCTGCTGAAAGTCCGTCCGTCCGCAGCCGCGAATAAGCAGCGCATCCCCCGTGAACGCCATGCTCTGGTCGTCGAGGACGTAGGTCATGCAGCCGTTCGTATGTCCGGGCGTTGCCCTTGCCTCGATGTGCCGCTTGCCGAATGACACACGATCCCCCGCCTTAAGATAGATGTCGGCCCCCGCGGCACCGGACTGCGCCGACAGCGCGATACGTGAACCCACTTTCGCCTTCAAAAGCCAAGCACCGGTGACATGATCGGCATGTACGTGAGTGTCGAGAGTAGCGACAAGGCGCAGATCGAGCTCTTCCAGCAGCGCAATCTCGCGCCGGACCTCTTCGAACACCGGATCGATCAGGATCGCCTCCCGCGACGCCTCGTCTCCCAGAAGATATGAATAGGTTGACGACTGAGCGTCGAAGAGTTGGCGGAAAAGCATGGTCGCGTCTCGCGTCACGGCAAGGGAAAGAAACCATTTACCACACGCAGCGCGCGCAGCGTTCAGCTTTCCGAAGCGGACTATGTTGATAATGTTCGCAAGGCCCACGTAGATGACCGCAGGCGGGGCCGCTACATTGCCGCGGAATCTTTAGGGCACTGAATGGGCCGGCCACTTCTTTTCTTGTGTCTGCTGTTGACAGCGTGCGCGCGCGTAGCGTTCGCGCAACCCGCGGACGACCCGCAGCCCGGTTTTGGCGGCGCGGTCTTGGCCCCGCCGCCCCGTTCGGAAAGTGGCCCGATCGGCACGGAAGATCCCGCGCGCTTGCCGTCGGGAACGTTCGATCCGGAAGCAGCCGAAGCGGCCGAAACAAACCTCCCGCCCGAAGTCGAAAACCTGAAGAGCTACGTCGACGGCGTAATGTCCGGTTTGATCGCCGCTGGCGAATTCCCCGGTGCCGCGGTGCTCATCATCCAAGACGGCAAAGTGGTGCTCAAATCCGGCTACGGATTTGCAGATGTTCGAGCGCGCCAGCCAGTCGACCCCAACCGCACGCGCTTTCGCGTCGCCTCGATCTCGAAGCTGATCACGGCGACCGCGGTGATGCAGTTGGTCGAGCAGGGCAAGGCCGATCTGAATGCCGATGTAAACACGTACCTGTCGACGTTTAAAATTCCCGCGAACTACCCCGAGCCGGTAACGCTCGCGAACATCTTGACCCACACTGCAGGGTTCGATGACCGCTACCTGGGGCTCAGCACGTCGCTTACGGGCGTGCCGTTGCCCCTCGGCCAATATCTTGCCCAGAACATGCCGCCGCGCGTGCTGCCGCCCGGCAAAGTCTTCTCGTACTCGAACCACGGCCTGGCGCTGGCCGGCCACGTCGTCGAAAACGTCTCGGGCGAAGAGTTCGGCACTTACGTTCAGGAAAACATCCTGGCGCCCTTGGGCATGGAATCTTCGTCGTTCGGCATTCCCTATCCGATGCCGCAAGACATTGCCGTTCCTTACAACCATGGCGGTGACGAGGGTGGCTTCACCCGCACAGAACTCGATCGCGTCCAAGCCGCGCCGGCAGGCGACTTCATCACGACTGCTGCCGACATGGCGAAGTTCATGCTCGTCCACCTGAACAAGGGCACCTACGGCGACGACGAACATTTGCTCTCCGAACCCACGATCGATCGGATGCAAGCAAAGCATTTTTCCGAAGCCGAAAGCCTCGACGGCTGGGCGTACGGATTTGCAGAAGGTCACCGTAACGGCGTGCGTTGGATCGGTCACGACGGCTCGTGGCTTGGCTTCTGCGCACAGCTTGTGATGGTTCCCGAAACGAAGAGCGGCTTTTTCCTCGTCTACAACGCCGACTGCCGCTTCGCAGCCAGCGCCTCCCTGCGCAAGTCGCTGTTCAGCGCGCTCTGGCCGCCAAAGGGCGACATAGTAGCCGAGACAAGCCCGGACGCGGAGCAACGCGCACAAAATCTCGCCGGCACGTATATGTCGGTGCGCCGTGCGCGCTCCGACTTTACAGCCATGGCAGCTGCCGCCTCGCAGGTTTCGATCAAAGCGCCGGGCGAAGGCAGGCTGATCGTGAACTGGCCCCTGGTAGGCCACGATCTGACGTTCCTCCCGCGCGCCGACGGAACGTGGATCAATCCCGACTACCAACTTAAGGCCGCAGCCGTCGGTGGCACGCAGGGCCTGCCGATGCGTTTCGCGATCGAAGCGGACGTCTTCGACCGGGTAGCCGGATCGAACGAATGGTCGATCTGGTCGGCGGCGCTCGCCGGCGTCGTCGTTGTCTGCGCGATCGCACTTTGGAGTTGGATCACGGGCGCGCTAAGCCGGCAGATCCTGGGTGAGCCGGTCGCAATCATCAAGGTCGGGCCGCGGCTCACGGGATTCCTCGCCGCAAGCATAGTGCTCGCATCCCTCGTCGCGATGGCGGCGCTGCTCGCGCAACCGGCGCCGGTCGCCATCTTCCATGGCCCGACACCGATGCTGACCGCGTTGCTTTCGATGCCCGTGGTTGTCGCGCTGCTCGCGATTCCGATGGTGCTTTGGAGCATCACGGGTTTCGGCGACGGGACGCGCGCACGGCTAGCTCAAATCGGCTACGCGATCCTAACGATTGCGATCCTCGTGTTCTTGGCGTTCGCGTGGCAATGGGGAATCCACCCTTTCGCGCTTACACGCTGACTGTAAGCCCTTCCGTTCCCGCCTCTTCCGGGTGCTCGCGCAAGAAATCCGCTTTGATCGTGTGCGAATCTTTGCGGCTCCGGTCGTGGCTGAAACCCGGTGGCGCGAAGAGATAGCGGACGCGATCGAACAACGGCACGCCTCGCGCGGTGGCATCGCGCGCGATGCCCCAATACTCACCGAGCGCCACGACGAACGGATTGAACGTCTCGACGTTCTTCACAAGCCCGAACACCGGCTTGTCACGGTCGAGTTCCGGAACGAACGTACCGAAGAGTTTGTCCCAAACGATCAGCGTGCCGGCATAGTTCGCGTCGAGATAGCGCGGATTGCGGGCGTGGTGCACGCGATGGTGCGACGGTGTGTTGAACACCGCCTCGATCCAAGGATGGAGCCGCCCGACCGACTCCGTATGCAGAAAGAACTGATAGAACAAATTCAGCGACGCGCAGAACGCGATGAGCGCCGGATGAAATCCAAGCCACGCAAGCGGCGCCGCCAGCAAGACCAGGCCGCTGATCGTTCCCGTCCACGGCTGACGCAGCGCCGTCGAGAAATTGTAATACTCGCTCGAGTGATGCACGACATGCGATGCCCAAAACCAGCGCGAGCGATGCTGAAGCCGGTGCGACCAGTAAAACCGCAAATCATCAATCACGAAGCACAGTGCGAACGCCCACCATTCAAACCCGATGGTCGTTAGCCGGTTCTCGTACGCCCAGAGCACGACGCCCACGCCGAGAGTCGCCGTCAGGATCGGCACGACGATGCTGCCAATCCCCATAATCAGGCTTGTGTGCGTGTCCTCGCGCTGGAAGTGCCCGCTGATCGTACCTCGCCTGACGAGAAAGGACTCGCCAAGCAGAAACGCGATGTAGAGCGGCGCCGCCAACTCGTGCAGGCGCGGCAGGGTCAGGATCGTGGGCAATTCCATAGGGACCATGTCCTACGTCTTCGGCTTGGCATCCCGCAAGCGCCGCCGGGGCTGCGCACGAACCTCCGTCTGTGGCGCCGCCGCTTGGATGCTGGCTCGGATCTCCGCGCGCTTCTCGTGGATGCTGGCAATCGCAAGCCCCATCGGCACGCCCACATCGACAAGAACGGCCTCTCCCAACTGCAAGCTCGACTCGACCGTCTCCGGCACGGCGTCCGTGGCACCAAGGCGATAAAGCTCTGCCGCGTGGTCCGCATCGCGTGCGCGCACGATGATTTGCAAGTCCGAACGCTCCGCGCGCGCAATCTTCACAACCTCGCTCGCGGCCTTCGGTGAATCCATCGTCAGCACGATCGCGCGCGCAGATGCAATGCCGCAGCGGCGCAGGAACTCGATCTGCTTGACGTTGCCGTAATAGACGTCGTGCCCCTCGTCTCGCCCGCGGGCGACAGTATCGGCATTGGAATCGACAGCCAGGAACGGAACCTTGTGCGCCGTCAGAAGCGCCGCGGTGACGCGGCCGACACGCCCGAACCCCGCAATAATGACGCGCGGCCCCGGATCTTCGGGCACCGGTATCAACGTTGCCGGATGGGGTGCGGCCTCCGGACTTAGCTGCACTTCGAGCGCCTTCCCGATCGTCTGCAAAAACGGAATTGCCGCCATCGTAAGTGCCGCGACGATTAGCAGAAACGCGATGGTGTCCTCACCGATCAATCCGACCGATCCCGCGAGCGCCAGAATGACGAACGAAAACTCGCTGCCCGGCCCCAGCACCATCCCGCTGCGCACGCCTTGCGCAATCGTCAGGCCGAACAGCGGCGCGGTCAACGCCACGATCAGCGCCTTAGCGGCAATGAGGCCGGCGCTTGCCGCAGCAACCGCCAAGGGCTCCGCCCAAATGCGCGGGACGTCGACGCTCATACCGACCGAAATCAGGAACACGCCGACCAGCAAGCCCTTGAACGGCTCGATCATCACCTCGATCTGACGCCGGTACTCGGTCTCGGCGAGCAGCAGTCCTGCGATCAGCGCGCCCATCGCGAGCGAGAGGCCGGCCGCTGCCGTCACAAGGCTCGTCGCAATGATGACGAGGAGACATGCCGCCATAAAGAGCTCGGGACTGTCGGTCTGCGCGACACGGCGAAAGAGGGGTCTCAGCACGATGCGTCCGCCGGCAAAGACGGCAGCCACCGTGAGCGCCGCCTTCAAGAGCGCGATCGCAAGTTGCGGAAGGAGGGGGCCCTCTCCGCCGCCGCCCATCACGCCAACCGCAAAAAGGATTGGGACGACGGCGATGTCCTGGAACAACAGCACGGCAAAACTCGCGCGTCCCCATGGGGCGGTCAGCTGCTTCCGCTCGGCCAGGATCTGCGTCACGATCGCGGTCGACGACATCGCGAGCGCAAGCCCGATAACTGACGCAACGCCAGCATCGCGGGTGACGACATAGGCGACGGCGGAGATCGCGAGCGCGCTCGCGATGAGTTGCACGGCGCCGAGTCCGAACACCAGCCGTCGCATCAACCGCAGGCGCTCTAGCGACAACTCAAGCCCGATCATGAAGAGCAACAACACGACGCCGAACTCGGCCATGTGCGATATGCCATCTTTGTCCTTGATCGTGATGTAGGCGAGCCACGGGATATCCGTGGCGAACGCGCCGAGGCCGAATGGCCCGACCACCATGCCGATCAGCACGTAGCCCAGGACTGGGCTGACCTTGAGCGAGTAGAAAATAGGTACGACCACGGCTACGGCGCCCAAAATAATGAGCGCATCCTTGAATTGCGCAGCGTCCATGGGATCGGTCATGAGTGTTGTGTAAGTGATGAAAACAGCGCCGTCGAGCGGCCTTTCGCCTCCCTCCGATGTCGTGCCATGTTGGGGCTATGTTGGACGCACTGAAAAAACTCATCGACAGTTCCAAGCGCGCCGTCGTTTTCACGGGTGCTGGAATCTCGACCGAATCGGGCATTCCTGATTTCCGCAGTCCCGGCGGCATCTGGAGTAAAAATCGCGTGATCTATTTTGACGAATTCGTGCGCTCGCGCGATGCGCGCGTAGAAGCATGGACACGCCTATTTGCGGGTCGAGGCATGCTGAAGAACGCGCAACCGAACGCAGGCCATCGCGCGGTCGCAAAACTCGTGGAGCAGGGCAAGGTCACCCACGTCATCACCCAGAACGTGGACGGCCTGCATCAAGCATCCGGTGTCCCCGCTACGAGCGTGATCGAGGTCCACGGCAACTCGACCTACGCGAAGTGTCTCTCGTGCGGCCGGCGCCATGAATTCGAGGACATCGAACCGGCCTTCAAACAAACCGGCGAACCGCCTTCCTGCGTGGACTGCGGCAGTGTTGTAAAGTCGGCCACAATCTCCTTCGGACAAGCAATGCCCGAGGAGGAAATGGAACGCGCAGCAGAGGCGGTCCTTGCCTGCGACCTCTGCCTCGCCGTCGGTTCCTCGCTCGTCGTTTACCCGGCCGCAGGCCTGCCGATCGCCGCAAAACGCAACGGCGCGAAATTCGTGATTCTCAACCGCGACCCGACCGAACTCGACCACTTGGCCGATCTCGTCATCAATGCCGAAATCGGGCCGACTTTGGCGAAGGTTGTGGGCGTAAATTGACAGGCTTGGCGCGGGTCCAAAGGGGGTGCTAAACCACCTCGAATCCCTCTATTTCAGGAAAGTACGCCCCCATGATTTCGCAGTTT
>JANNEL010000392.1:0-1761 GCA_031378595.1 Alphaproteobacteria bacterium | reverse complement strand
GCCATTCCCAAACGCTGTCGGCGAGCGATCTTTCCATGCTCGAGCGTGCGTTCGACTATTGCGACCGCAAGCAGTGGGATGCCGCCCGCCAAGTGGCGGCCCAAATCTCGAACCCCGCCGCGCGCGACGTCGTGCTGTGGCGCGCGTTCACGAACAAAGACAACGGTGCCGCGTTCAGCGACATCGATCGCTTCCTCGCCGGCCACCGCGAATGGCCGAACCAGCGCGGCCTGCAAGCCCGCGCCGAAGAAGCGATGCCAGCCGACTCTATGCAGCCCGACCAAGTCATCGCCTGGTTCCAGGGCCGCGATCCTGTCTCCGGCGAAGGCATGGTCAAACTCGGCGACGCCTATCTGCGCCGCAGCCAGGATGCGAACGCGAAAAGCTGGATCCGCAAAGGCTGGATTGAAGGCAACTTCACGCTCGAGCGTATGTCCTACATTGCCGCGCGCTACGGCACGCATTTGACGAGCGACGAGCACAAGGCCCGCGCTTCGCGCCTCGTTTGGGCAGGCGAATTCGGCCAAGCGAACGCGATGACGAATTGGATCGGTGCCGATGTCAGCGCGTTGATCTCCGCACGCATCAAACTGCGCCAAGCCGCGCGCGACGCCGATACAGCTTACAATCGCGTGCCCTCCAGCCTGCAGGGCGACCCGGGGCTGCTCTTCGACCGCGCCCGTTGGTTGCGCAAACGCGACCGCGATGCCGAAGCCCGCCAACTCTTGATCACGGCTTCCGTCAATCTGAACGGCCCGCCGCCGGTGGTTGAGGAATGGTGGAACGAGCGCAACTACCAAATCCGCGAAGCGCTCGACGCCGGCAACGTTCAGCAGGCCTATCAGCTGGCCGCCGGCCACGACATGCGCAAGGAAGCGGGCGTGCCTTACGCCGAGGCCGAATTCCTCGCCGGTTGGATCTCGCTGCAATACCTGCGCAAGCCCGACCCCGCCTACGACCACTTCCAGCGCCTGCGCGAAGGCGTGACCGCACCGATCAGCGTTGCGCGTGCCCACTATTGGGCAGGCCGCGCGGCTGAGAAAGCGGGCCGCACCGCCGAAGCACAACGCCAGTACGGCCTCGCCGCGAACTTCCCGATGACCTACTACGGTCAGCTCGCAGCATCCGTTGTGAATCCGCGCGGCAATCTCGATCTGCCGTTCTCGCGCACGACCTCGTCGTCCACGAAGCAAGCCTTCATGGACCAAAGCATGATGCAAGCGATGCAAGCCTTGGCCGATGTCGGCGCCGAAGGCCTGCTCCGGACATTCGCGCTCGCCGCGGCCGAGGGTTACACCGATCGCGACCAATTCGTTCTGCTCACGAACTTTTTGCGGGGCCTAAATCAACCGGCCATGGCGCTGCGCGTCGCCAAGCGTGGCCTGCAGAAGAACGTCGCGGTCTACGACATCGCGTACCCCACGATGTCCGTGCCCGCCTATCGCGGCAACGGCACGCCGCCCGAAACCGCACTGGTGTTGGGTCTCACGCGCCAGGAAAGCGAATTCGATCCCGAAGCGATGTCAAGTGTCGGCGCCCGCGGCCTGATGCAGATGATGCCGGCGACCGCAAAACTCACCGCCCGCCGCCACGGCCTCAACTACGGCGACAAGAGCGACTTGCTCACGCCCTCCGTGAACATGCAGCTCGGCATGGCGCACGTGTCCGATCTGCTGAGCGATCTCGGCGGGTCCTACGTGCTCTCGATCGCGAGCTACAACGCCGGTCAAGGCCGCATCAACCAGTGGGTCTCGACCTACG
>JANNEL010000376.1:0-2378 GCA_031378595.1 Alphaproteobacteria bacterium | reverse complement strand
GCTTCGAGCGAAGCCTGCACCTGATCGACGTCGGTCTCGGTTGCTTTGCCGGTGTCATGCCGGCCGCCGATCTCTTTCAAAAGGTCCTGCAACAGCACGATGTCGGAGCGCACCAGATCGAGGATCGCCTCGTTGCGCACCACGGTCGCAAACGCTGTCGCCGCTTCAAGCAGAACGCGCTGCTCTCTGCCGCGCAGCCGTGCGCGCGCCGCTTGCACATGCGCCTCCGCAATGCGGCGCGCGGCGCCGTTGCGGCCGGAGGTCAACAGCGGTTGCTCCGCGACCAATTCGGTGGACCAATTGCGGCTCCGGCTGTCGTAGTGCGTGGCACCTTTCTTTTCGCTCTCCGAGGAAAGCTCGTAACTGGCCGTGGCGTTCAGCGACGGGCGCCACTTCGCGCGCGCTTGCGAAACCTCTTCGTCGCTCGCACGCAGCGCCGCGCGCTCCGCCGCGAGGTCGGGATTGGTCGTATAGGTTTTGACCAGGGCTTCCTCGAGCGTCTCCGACCGCGCGGCGGAAGAATGAAGAAGCGGCAACCCCAAAGCCGCACACGCGAGCGCGCCAAACAGCACGCCTCGCCCGGCGAGTACTGCGCCAAGTAACCCCCGCATCAAGTCCCCCAAGAATATTACAACTCAAGGTAGTTGATTGGGCCGTCTTGGTAAGCCGCCGCCCGCGTCTCACAGTTTGGGCGAAACCTTCATGTAGCGGCCAAACCGCCATCCTGCGCGACATTTAGAGGGTCAAAGCGAAACTCAACTTAAAGTTGCTCATCTGTATCGATGCGGCCACATCGGTCCCAGGGGTTGTTGCGCTACCGCAGGCGTTCGCAGGTGATGCCGTCGCTATCCTGCGGACGTTCGCTCGTAGAGGCCGCTTCGAAGGCGGCCTGTGCCTCGTCTTGGCGGTCGAAGTCGCTGCAATCCATCTCACCGCCCTGCGGCGGATGTCAATCGTCGTAAGCGTCGGCGGACGCGCCCGCGAGGAATATTTTCGGGGACGGCGAACGCGGCGCGTCGCCCGTCACCGGCACGAACACCGCCAGTGCGGCCATGAACCCGATGACAGCCCAATTCCACGTCGAACGCATAAAACTTGACCCCTCCCGGCTGAGCAGCAGTACGGCGAGAGTAGGGCAGGGGCAGTTTCGTTCAGCTGCAGGCGCGCCCTAGCATTGGAACGAACGCATTATCCCGGCGTTCACCAATTGGCGGCGCTTGGAGCGAGGGTTGCTGCCGGAAGTCACGGGTCGCGCGCGGGGCTCCTTCCGTGGCCTGGACCACCGACAGGACGCGCCTCGTTGTGCGATGACCTGGCGTCGATCTTTGAGGAGACGTCACGTGTCCCAGTCTTACTTGCGAAAGCACGCGTTGGAGTGCCTGCGCTTGGCAGCAGAGTGCGAGCAATTGGCGCGCGACCTACGCATTCCTTCATTACAATCGCACTTCCATCGGATGGCGAAGGTATGGCCCACCTTGGCGGATCGGGGTCCGAACGCCGATACCACGGTTCACTGACCCGTCACCCAGACGCCGCGATCGCTTGAGCCGCCTTAAGTCCTGCGTCCGCCTGTATTCCCTTGAACCGCAGTGACGGGCGGCTGCAAGAACGCGTCGAATCTCTCCCGTACGATGGCGTAGCATTCGCAGGATGCCTTTTCGAGGCCGGGCCGATCGAGGATTTGAATCTTTCCCCGCCGGTAGCTGATAAGTCCGGCCATCTGCATCGACTGCGCCGCAAGCGTCACCGATTTGCGATTGGCACCCAGCATGTGCGACAGGAACTCGTGCGTGTAGGTAAGGACTTCGCCTTCTGCGCGATCATGCATCATGAGAAGCCATCGGCACATTTTCTCTTCCGTTGAATGCATGGTGTTGCACGCGACCGTCTGCTGGACTTGTGACAGCAGCGTCTCCGAGTAGCTAACGAAGAGATCGCGCACGTGTTCGCTGCGCTGGAATTCCGATTGCAACAATTGGATCGGGCAGCGGACCAAGTCACCCTCCAATTGCACAATGCTGCGATTGAATGAGGTGCGGCTATACATGGCCGCAAAGAGACCGAAGGCTCCTTCGCGCCCGATGTTCGCGGTCTCAATCGCGGAGCCGTTCTCCAATACGGTCAGCAGCGAGAGCACGGCGCCTTGCGGGAAATAGGCGTGCTCTAACAGGCCGCCCGCCTCGCAAACCAAGGCACCCAATTTCAGAGTGATTGGCTCTAGATGGGGGTCGATCCGCTTGCGGCTGGCGGCCTCAAACGCGCCGAGCAACCGGTTGCTTCGCTCGCGATGTCGTTCAGACTTGGGCATGACGAAAACAACGCCCAGCGCACGCGACAGTTCCCAGCACGCGGGCGTTGCCGGCGCCCGTGACCGGAAA
>JANNEL010000357.1:0-1971 GCA_031378595.1 Alphaproteobacteria bacterium | reverse complement strand
CGACGCGCGCCGAGTCCGGCAAGGTTCACGCCCTTCACTGTGGAACGCAGTACAGGCGGGGCGGTTCCGCCTGTGTCAATCTGACGCCGTGTCACCGCGGCGCCATGCGGATCGCGCCGTCGAGGCGAATGACCTCGCCGTTCAACATCGAGTTTTCGCAGATGTGGCGCGCGAGTTTTGCGTACTCGTACGGGTGCCCTAAGCGCGAGGGGAACGGCACTTGCGCGCCGAGGCTTTTCTTCAGCTCTTCCGGTGCGCCCGCCATCAGCGGCGTGTTGAAGAGGCCCGGCAAAATCGTCATGCAGCGCACGCCGTCGCGCGACAGATCGCGGGCGATCGGCAACGTCATGCCGACGATGCCGCCTTTCGAGGCCGAGTAGGCGGCTTGACCGATCTGACCGTCTTGGGCGGCGACGGAGCCTGTGTTGATGATCACGCCGCGCTCGCCGTCTTCAGTCACCGGTTCGAGGGACAGCATGCCGGCGGCCGATTTCGAGAGGCAGCGGAACGAGCCCACGAGATTGATCTGGATGATGCGGTCGAAGTGTTCGCTGGGGTGCGGGATGATTTCGTTTGTTTCCTTTTTGCGGCTGGCCGTCTTGATCGCGATGCCGGTACCCGCGCAGTTGATCAAGATGCGTTCTTGGCCGAGTGCGGCGCGCGCTTTCTTGAAGCCGTCGAGGACGCTTTGCTCGCTCGTCACGTCGACCTCGCAATAGACGCCGTCGATATCGGCCGCGACTTTTTCGCCTTTCGCCTTGTCGCGATCGAAGATGGCGACGCGGCATCCGGCGGCGGCGAGTTCGCGGGCGGTTGCTTCGCCAAGGCCGGAAGCGCCGCCGGTGATGACGGCTGTGACTGCGCGATTGAGCTGCATGAGAGCGTTTCCTTTGCTAGATTGCTTTGACGCTTCTTAGCGGCGGTTGAGGTTTCAGGCTAGACGCGGTGGATTACGGACGGTTGTTGATTGTTGTGGGCGTCGTGCTGGTTGCGGCCGGGTTTTTTTGGCCGTATCTGGGGCGCCTCGGGCTCGGACGCCTACCCGGCGATTTCGTGATCGAACGCGACGGCTTTCAAATATATATTCCGGTGACCACATGCCTCCTCATCAGCGCCGTGTTGACGCTAGGGATTTGGTTGTTACGCAAATGACCGCACAAATGCCGCCGCTTGAAGGCGAGATCTTGGCTCCTGAACGCATGGCGCGCGACGAGCGGATCGTGCGCGAAGGATTTTGGCGTCAGCTCCGCCGATTCGTCGGCCGCATTCCGTTCGCGGAAGATGTTGTCGCGACCTACTACTGCGCGTTCGACAGCCAGACGCCGCTGGCGGCGCGCGCGGTGCTGCTCGGGGCCGTCGCCTACTTTGTGACGCCGCTCGATCTGATTCCGGACTTCATTCCGGGGATCGGTTTCACGGACGATGCAACGGTGCTTGCGACCGCCATCGCCGTTGCGGGTGCGCATATCCGCATTTGGCACCGCGAACGCGCGCGGCGCGCCTTGTTGATCGATGTGCGCATTTAATGATCGACTAGCGGCGTAGCGGGATCAGCTGACGCAGGCGTTCGTCGCGGAGGTAGAGGCCGCCCCACAGTATGACTCCCAGGTACACGCCGAACAGGGTGTGGCTGAAGAGCGGGCTGCCGACGCGGACGTGCGTTGCGACGGCGCCGCCGAGATAGCCCGTAATCAGGATTGCACCTAAAACCGCCGTGGGCGGCAACGCATAGAGCAGCGTCGCCACGAGCAACACCGCGCCCAACGCGCGCGCCATGTCGGCGCCGACGAAACCGAGCGGCGCGCTCGATTCCAGCACGATCGGCAGAGCGAGAAGCTTCATGGTCGCGTCCATCAGCAGGAATGCGATCATGAGACCGCTCATCGTCCAGCCGATACGGCCCATTGTGGTGTTCGTCACGCGTCAGTTCCTAGCGCGTGAGTAGCGGGTTCGGGTTCTTTGCGTCGAGAC
>JANNEL010000350.1:0-11489 GCA_031378595.1 Alphaproteobacteria bacterium | reverse complement strand
CGGCGCATTTCGGCGAATGCCATCAGCTTGTCTTCGACGCGGCGGTTGATCGTGTCTTTCGGATAGCGGCCGTCGGGGCTGCGTTCGCCGGCGGCGACGCCTGTTAGAAGCGCGATCCCATCGTCGATGGTTGCGACCGAGAAGACGTGGAATTTACCGGCCGCCGCCGCTTCAACGATGGCGCGGTCGAGCATCAGGTGCTGCTCGTTTGCCTTCGGGATCATGACGCCGTGCGTGCCGTCGAGGCCGCGTGCTTTGCAGAGCGCGAAGAAGCCTTTGATTTTATCGTTGACGCCGCCGATCGCTTGGATCTCGCCGCGCTGGTTCACGGAGCCGGTGACGGCGATGCCTTGGCGGATCGGAACTTCGGAGAGCGCCGATAGAATTGCGTATAGCTCGGTCGATGAGGCGCTGTCGCCGTCCACGCCGCCGTAGGATTGTTCGAAAACGAGGCTTGCGTGTAGCGACGGTGGGCGCTCGAGGGCGTAGCGGGTCGAGAGATACGAGCTCAGAATCAACACGCCCTTCGAATGCAACGGCCCGCCAAGGGCGACTTCGCGCTCAATGTCGATCACATGGCCGGTGCCGACGCGCACGCGGGCGGTGATGCGGGTGGGCTTGCCAAAGGCGTAGCCGCCCAGGGACATCACCGAGAGGCCATTGATTTGGCCGACTTTGGACCCGGCCGTGTCGACGAGCATGATCTCGCGCTCGATCATCTCTTGGCCGCGTAGCGCGACGCGGTCGTGGCGGCGTTCCCAAGCGGCGCTGGCGCGATCCACGTCGCCTGCGTCGATAATCTTGTGACCGGCCTCGCCCGCCCAGAAGTCCGCTTCGCGCAAGTGGTCGGCGAGGTTGCCGATGCGGAGCGATAGTTTCCGCGCGTCTTCCGCCTCGCGCGCGAGCTCTTCGATCACGAGCGCGACGGCAGCGGGTGCCAGCGGTCTTAAGCCTTCATGCTTGGCGATCGAGCCGATGAGGCCCGCGTAATCGTTGGCGGTCGCGTCGGTCCAATCGACGGTATCTTCAAAGTCGACGGCGATCTTGAAGAGTTCGGCAAAATCGGGGTCGCCTTCGAACAGCCCGTAGTAGAGCTGGCGGTCGCCGAACAGGATCACCTTCGTCGAGAGCGGGATCGGATCAGGCTTCAAGCCCTGCATCGACATGATCGACATACGGTCGGTTGGCGATTCGATCGTGACCGTGCGTGCGCGCAGGCAGCGTTTCAGCATCTCCCACGCGTAGGGTTCGAGCAGAAGGCGGCGCGCGTCGATCAAAAGATAGCCGCCATTTGCGAGATGCAGGCTACCTGGACGTATAAGCGTGAAGTCCGTGAACAACGCGCCCATTTGCGCCTGCTGCTCGATGCGGCCGATCAGATTGCCGAGCGACGGGTTGTCTTCCACGATGACGGGGGCGCAGGTTTTCGTGCCGTCGCCGACGAAAAGGTTCACGCGGAAGCGGCGGAAGCGGGGGTCGTTTTCGGTGATTGTTTCTGCTGGCGCCGCCGGGCCGTCGTCTTGTTTCGCAGCGCCAGCGCCCCGGAAAAGGCCGATTTGTTTGATCAATTCGGCAATCGTTGTCTCGACGTGCGCGTGGATGTCGGGCAGGTCGCCGACGGTTGCGGCCACGGTTTTCATCACGTCGGTGACGGCGAGGCGAGCGTATTCGCGGTCGAGGTCCAGCATGCGCTGGCGGCGGTCGCGCTCCCACCCGGGCAAGCGCTCGATCAGCAAGGCAAGGTCTTGTTGCAGCGCTTCGATCTTCGCAATGATCGCCTTGCGCTCCGGCTCCGGCAGCGCGTTGAACGTCTCGGGCGGCATGACGGCGTCTTTCGCGAGGGGCGCGAAGGAGAAGCCCGTCGGCGTTCGCATCAGCGTGATGCCTTGCGCGCGCGCCTTTTCGCTCAACGCTTCGAATGCTTGCTCTTGGTCGCCGTTGACGGCTTCGAGTGCCGTGCGGCGGCGTGCTTGATATTCGGCACTCTCGAACACAGCCGGCACGAGGGCGAACAACTCGTCGATGGCGTGATCCATCGCTGCCTTGAATGCAGCAGCGCGGCCCGGAGGCAGGGAGAGTGCGCGCGGGCGATCTGGCTGTTCGGCGTTGGCGACATAGATCCAGTCGGCGGGAACCGGCAATTTCTTGGCGTAAGATTCGATCAGGCCGCGCACGGTGCCGTGGCGGGCGGTGCCGCGTTCGCCGAGTACGAACAGGTTGAAGCCGGGCTTATCGATACGGGCGCCGAGGTCGAGCGACTCCAGCGCGCGGCTTTGACCGATCAGGCCATTGAACACCGGTAGGTCGGCTGTGGTCTTGAACTTGAAGGCCTTCGGATCGCAGACGCGGCGCAAACGGGCCGGGGCCAGGCGCATCGGGTGGCTGGCGAGGTCGGCAGGCTTGTCCGGCATGAGGGCGTCCTTGCTGTCACGTCAAGGGGAATAGATAGCCGTATTTCGCGGTGCAACAGGAGTAATTTCCACGGTTGAAGTGGGGTGATTGACCACTGGCGCCAAGAGTTGCGACGACTATAGTGGCGGCCCCGGGGACCGCTTCGTTTTTCAGCACTACCAATCGTTGCGGCCTCGGTCTCGAGGGAGACGTTTTCGCGCGATGAGTATCGACGCACTGGACGCGCCGGCCAAGCCAACACGGCCGGGAATGAAGCCCACGGATATTTCGAACCCCGACTATTTCCATAAAGTCGTCGACTGTCAGTGGGCGTGCCCGGCACACACGCCGGTTCCGGAATACATCCGGTTGATCGCGGCGGGCCGCTATGCCGACGCCTACATGGTCAATTGGCACTCGAACGTGTTTCCGGGTGTGCTGGGCCGCACGTGCGACCGGCCCTGCGAACCGGCGTGCCGGCGCGGGCGCGTCGAGGCGGAACCGGTTGCGATCTGCCGCTTGAAGCGCGTCGCGGCCGACAACAAGGGCGATATTCTCGACCGGCTGCCGAAGCCTGCGACAACGAAAAATGGGAAGCGAATTGCGCTGATCGGCGGCGGTCCTGCGTCGCTGACGGTTGCGCGCGATCTGCTGCCGCTCGGCTATCACGTCGTGATCTACGATCAAGATCCGGCCGCGGGCGGCATGATGCGGACCCAGATCCCGAAATTTCGCCTTCCCGAAAAGGTGCTCGACGAAGAGGTGAAGTTCATCACCGACTTGCAGCCCGAACTCCGGCTCGGCAAGCGCGTCGATAGTTTGAAGGCAGTGCTGGCCGAGCGGTACGACGCGGTGTTCGTTGGCTGCGGTGCGCCGCGCGGACGAAATCTCGAGCTTCCGGGCCGCGAAGAGGCGAAGGCGAACATCCATATCGGTATCGACTGGCTGTCGTCGGTTTCGTTTGAGC
The DNA here is from genome assembly GCA_031378595.1 of Alphaproteobacteria bacterium. Classification (GTDB taxonomy): domain Bacteria; phylum Pseudomonadota; class Alphaproteobacteria; order Micropepsales; family Micropepsaceae; genus SZUA-430. The sequence goes on along the minus strand of JANNEL010000350.1, from coordinate 8,131 downwards.
ACGTGGACAAGATCGGCAAGCGCGTGATCGTGCTTGGCGGCGGGAATACGGCCATGGACTGCTGCCGCACGTCGCGGCGTCTTGGCGGAGACGACGTGAGGGTCGTCGTGCGGTCGGGCTTTGAGGAAATGAAAGCGTCGCCCTGGGAGAAAGAGGATTCGATGCGGGAGGGTATCCCGATCCACAATTTCCTCGTGCCCAAGGAATTCACGCACAAGGCCGGCAAGCTCACCGGCGTGCTGTTCGAGAAGGTGAAGGCGGAATTCGACGCGAAGGGAAAGCGCAGTCTGGTGCCGTCGGGCGAACCGGACGTGCACATGGAATGCGACGACGTGTTGGTCGCGGTCGGTCAGGAGAACGCGTTTCCCTGGATCGAGCGCGATGTGGGCATCGAGTTCGACAAGTGGGGCATGCCTGCGGTCGACGAGGTGACTTATCAATCGTCGAACCCGCGCGTGTTCTTCGGCGGCGACGCGGCGTTCGGTCCGAAGAACATTATCTGGGCGGTCGCACACGGCCACGGTGCTGCGATCTCGATCGACCAGTTCGTGAATGGCAAATCGGTCGCCGATCGACCACCGCCGCTCGTCAATCTGCTCAGCCAGAAGATGGGCATTCACGAGTGGTCGTACGACAACGATATTGCGAACGACCTTCGTTACAAGGTGCCGCATCTGCCGAACGAGGTGGCGCTGAAAGACGTGAAGGCCGAGGTCGAACTCGGGTTCGACCGCGAGCTTGGCTACAAGGAAACACAGCGCTGCTTTAACTGCGACGTGCAGACGGTGTTCGCCGCGAAGCTGTGCATCGAGTGCGATGCGTGCGTCGATATCTGTCCGCTCGACTGCATCACGTTCACCGAGAACGGCGATGAGGCGGACCTGCGCACGCGGCTGACTGCGCCCGCGAAGAACGAGACGCAGGATCTCTATCTGGCCGACGGGCTGAAGACGGGCCGTGTGATGGTGAAGGACGAAGACCTTTGCCTGCACTGCGGCTTTTGCGCGGAACGCTGCCCCACCGGTGCGTGGGACATGCAGAAGTTCCTTCTTGAAACCGCACAGGCAAGCGACACATGCCAAAGCCGATAGAGGCGACGAACGACTTCGTCGTCAAATTCGCGAACACGAACGGTTCAGGTTCGGCGAGTGCGAACGAGTTGTTCGCGCGCGCGATCCTGCGCATGGGCGTGCCGATTGCGGTGCGCAACATCTTTCCGTCGAACATCCAGGGCCTGCCGACGTGGTACGAAGTGCGCGTGTCGGGCGAGGGATGGATCGGGCGGCGCGGCGGCGTCGATCTCATGGTGCCGATGAACGGGCAGACCTGGGACAAGGACGTCAAAGAGGTCGAGCCGGGCGGATATCTGTTCTACGATTCGTCGAAGCCGATGCCGGCGTCGAAGTTCCGGACCGATATCAACGTCATCGGCATGCCGCTGACTGAGATGGCGAATAGTCGTTACGACATTCCGCGCGACCGGCAGTTACTGAAGAACGTGATCTATGTGGGCGCGCTGGGCGAGTTGCTCGATATGGACCACGACGAGATGGTGAAGCTCGTCTCCGAGACGTACGCAGGTAAAGACCGGCTGATCAAACCGAACGTCGAGGCGTTGGGCTTGGGCCGCGATTATGTGCGCGAGCATTTGAAGGACAGATGCGGGCTCAGCGTTAAGCGTTCGGACAAGGTTGGCGACCGCATCTTTATCGCGGGCAACGACGCGGCGGCACTTGGTGCCGTCTATGGCGGGGCAACGGTTGCCGCTTGGTATCCGATTACGCCGTCGACATCGGTGGCGGAGGCATTCGCCGCGCATTGCAAGCGGCTGCGCGTCGATCCGGAGACAAAGAAGAACCGCTACGCGATCATCCAATCGGAAGACGAACTCAGCGCCATCGGCTCCGTGATCGGCGCGAGCTGGAACGGCGCAAGAGCGTTCACGGCAACGTCGGGGCCCGGCATCTCGTTGATGCAAGAGTTCTTGGGGCTCGCTTATTCGGCGGAAATTCCCGCTGTGATCTTCGACATTCAGCGCGGCGGGCCGTCGACCGGCATGCCGACGCGTACGCAGCAATCCGATCTAACGCTGTGCGCTTATTCGAGCCACGGCGACACGAAGCATGTGATGATCTTCCCGGAAGACCCGCACGAGTCGTTCGAGTTCGGTGCGCTGTCGTTCGACCTGGCCGACCGGCTGCAGACGCCGATTTTCGTCATGCTCGACCTCGACATCGGGATGAACGATTGGCTGGTGAAGCCGCTGACCTGGGACGATACGCGCGAATACGACCGCGGCAAGTTAGTCACCTTCGAAGAGCTGGAGGCGGGCAAGGAGTTCGCGCGCTACCTGGACGTCGATGGCGATGCGATCACCTATCGCACTGTTCCCGGCGTGCATCCGACGAAGGGTGCCTACTTCACGCGCGGGTCGTCGCGCAACCGGTACGCGAAATATTCGGAAGAGGGTTCGGACTACGTCGACAACATGCAGCGCCTTCTGCGCAAGTTCGACACCGCGAAGCAACTCGTTCCAGGTCCCATCATTCGTCAAGCAAAGCAAGGCTCGCGTTACGGCGTGATCTATTTCGGCTCGACGTCGGCGGCGATGGACGAGGCGCTGGATGCCCTGGAGAAGCAGGGCGTGCACCTCGACACGATGCGCATCCGCGCGTTTCCGTTCGCCGACAGCGTGATGGATTTCGTGAACAGCCACGAGCAGGTGTTCGTGATCGAGCAGAACCGCGACGCGCAAATGCGCATGTTGCTGGTGAACGAAGGCGCGATCGATCCGGCGCGCTTCATTTCGATCTTGCATTACGACGGCACGCCGATCACGGCGCGCTTCATCACCCGGGAAATCGCGGAGCGGCTGAAAGCGTTCGGTAAGCCCACCCGCTCAAAGGTTGCGTCATGACCTATCTTACGAAGCCGAAGTTCCGCCACCCGTCGCTTGAAAAGAACGAGCGCGGGTTTACGAGGCGCGATTATGAGGGTTCGATTTCGACGCTGTGCGCGGGTTGCGGGCACGATTCGATTTCGGCCGCGATCATCCAGGCCTGCTTCGAACTCAACATCGAGCCGCATCGCATTGCGAAGATGTCGGGCATCGGCTGTTCATCGAAGACGCCGGACTATTTCTTGGGCCAAAGCCACGGCTTCAACAGCGTGCATGGGCGGATGCCCTCGGTGCTCACCGGGGCCAATCTTGCGAACAAGAATTTGATCTATCTGGGCGTCTCCGGCGACGGCGACTCGGCTTCGATCGGACTTGGGCAGTTCGTGCATTGCGTTCGGCGCGGCGTGAACATGACCTACATCACCGAGAACAACGGCGTTTATGGGCTGACCAAGGGCCAGTTCTCGGCGACCGCCGACCGCGGATCGAAGTCGAAGGCGGGTGGCACGAACAACGACGCGCCGATCGATCTCGTCAGCATGGCGCTGCTTGCCGGTGCCACGTTCGTCGGGCGCTCGTTCTCGGGCGACAAGCCCCAACTTGTGCCGCTCATCCAGGCTGCGCTTTCGCACAATGGGCCGGCGTTTATCGACGTCATTTCGCCCTGCGTCGCGTTCAACAATCACGCGGGCTCGACGAAGAGCTTCGACTTCGTGCGCGACCACAACGATGCGGTGAACAAGCTCGACTTTTTCGAAGGGCGGGCTGAGATCGTGACCGACTACATGCCGGGCACCGTGCAAGACGTTGAGCAACACGACGGTTCGATCATCCGGTTGCACAAGCTCGCCGACAGCTACGATCCGACGAACAAGGTCGCGGCGATGAACTACCTGCAATCGCATCACGCGAAAGGCGAGGTCGTGACGGGCCTGCTTTATCTGGACCCGAATCCGCGCGATATGCACGGGTTCCTGCGCACCGTCGACGTGCCGCTGAACCGGCTCAATGCGAAGGAGCTTTCGCCCGGGTCTAAGATGCTCGACACCATCAACGACGAGTACCGCTAGGAGTCGCCGGCGTAGAGTGCGCGGACGATTCGCGGAGCGCCAAACAGCATCGCTAGGCCAGCCGCGCTGTAGATCACGAGCAATACGGCGTCGACTGCAAGCGTCTGTCGCGATTCGACCTGAAGCCCGAGCAGTCGGATGGCGACGATTGTGAACAGGGTCAACGCGTAGAGCAAAAGCAGCAGGCCAAGCGTGCGAACGACAACTCCAAATACATCCCACGCCTGCATTTGCCACCCTCCTGACTCCAGTGGCGCCAAAGTGTATCAACGATGCATCCAACGGAAGGGCAAGGCATGAGCCGACTTCAAGGCAAGCGGACGATAGTGACGGGCGCTGGTTCTGGTATCGGGCGCGCGTCGGCGAAGTTGTTTGCGCGCGAGGGCGCGTCGGTGCTCTGCGTGGACAAGACCGAAGCCGTGCACGAGACCGTCGAGGCGATCACGAAGGCTGGCGGACGCGCTGTCGCGATGACGGCCGACGCGGGCTCCGAAGCCGACGTGAAGGGCTATGTCGCGCGGGCTGTCAAAGAATTCGGCGGGATCGATGCGATCTACGCGAATGCTGGGATCTCGGGCGGTTATGTGCCGATCGTCGAGCAGACGGTCGAGCAGTGGCAGGAGATCCTCCGTGTGAACCTGATCGGGCCGTTCCTGGCGATCAAGCATGTCGTGCCGCTGATGGTGGCGAAGAAGAAGGGTGCGATCGTCTGCACCGCTTCCGTTGCGGGCATTCGCGCGAACGCGGGGCCTACGCCTTACAGCGCGTCGAAGGCCGGTGTCATTTCGCTCGTGCAGGTGACGGCCAATGAGCTCTACGGCACGGGCGTGCGCGTGAACGCGATCTGTCCGGGGTTGATCGAAACGGGCATGACGAAACCTATTTTCGATGGCGCGCGGGCGCGGGGGAACGAGGGGCGGATCGGACAACTCAACCCAACCGCGCGGTACGGGCATCCCGAGGAAATCGCTGCGATGGCGTTGTTCTTGGCGTCGGACGAGGCGTCCTACGTGAACGGGCAAGCGTTCCCGGTGGACGGTGGGCTCACGTCGACGCTGCCGTTCGTGACGCGGCGCTGATGCGCGGCTACGACAACATGGGGTTCGCCCTGTTTGTTGTCTTTGCAATCTGGCAGACTCTCTGGTCGACTGCATTCTTCTGCCTCTACGTAGCGGCTTGGATTGTGTCGGCGCCTCGTGGAACGTCGCTGATCGCCTTCATGGATGCGCACGAGTTTGCGGCTTGGTATCTCGTGAGCACTGTCATCGCGTCGATCCTTACGGGCGTCGTCGGGGTCGTTGCTTGGGTCGGTAATGCGAAAAGTGCAAAAGACCGAGGCAGCGTTGAGCGGTTGGTGGACGCGTGGGTCGCGAAAATGAGCCGCAACGATCGGTAGTCCCCGAGGCCCGTCGCTGCAGCCCCCCCCTTCTGTCGTGGTGCGCGAAGGCGCACCATCCACGCCTTTTTGGGCGCATCCATGGGCTCAAAGTCGTGGGTGGTCCGCCTTCGCGGACCATGACAGATTAGGGGTGTACGCTACAAACCCGCGAGCCCCATATGTTCGACCCCGCACGCCTGAAGAAGCACGCCGACGCGAATTGGGACGATGCGATCGTTCCGTCGCTGGTCGAGTACATCAAGATTCCGAACAAGTCGCCGGCTTACGACGCGGAGTGGGAAAAGCACGGCTACATGGACGACGCGGTGAAGCTGATGGAGGCTTGGGCGCGGGCGCGGGTGTCGTCGTTTCCAGGCGCGACGCTTGAGGTCGTGAAGCTGAAGGGGCGAACGCCCGTCATCTTCATCGAAGTGCCCGGGCAGGGCGACGACACCATTTTGCTTTATGGGCATCTCGACAAGCAACCGGAGATGAACGGCTGGTGGGAGGGCTTCGGGCCGTGGACGCCGGTGATCAAGGGCGACAAGCTCTATGGGCGCGGCGGCGCGGACGATGGCTATGCGATGTACGGATCGCTCGCCGCCCTGCAAGCGCTGAAAGATCAAGGCGTACGGCATGCGCGCTGCGTGATTTTGATCGAGGCGTGCGAAGAATCCGGGTCTTACGATCTGCCGTTCTATATCGACCATCTGGCGGAGAGGATCGGCAAACCATCGCTGGTCGTGTGTTTGGATTCGGGCTGCGGGAACTACGAGCAACTGTGGCTGACCACCTCTCTGCGCGGCAACGGCGTTGGCACGATGACGGTCAAAGTTCTGACCGAAGGCGTGCATTCGGGCGATGCGTCGGGCATCGTGCCGTCGAGCTTTCGGATCGCGCGACAGCTGCTGTCGCGGATCGAAGACGAAGCGACGGGCAAGATTTTGCCGAAGGATTTTTACGTCAAGATCCCGGCACAACGCGTGGCTCAGGCCAAGAAGTCCGCGAAGGTGCTGGGGCCTGAGGTTTACTCGAAGATGCCGTTCGCGGGCGGCACGATGCCGATGGCCAAGCAGCTTTCGGAACTCGTGCTTAATCGCACGTGGCGGCCGACGCTTTCGGTGATCGGTGCCGATGGCCTTACGCCATCTGCGAACGCGGGTAACGTGCTGCTGCCGTACACCACGCTGAAGCTCTCGTTCCGCTGGCCGCCCACGCTGGATGCGAAGAAGGCGATCGGGCGGGTGAAGGAAATCCTGACGAAAAAACCGCCTTACAATGCGGAGGTTTCCGTCGATTTCGATCGCGGCGGCGCAGGGTGGAATGCGCCGGCACTGGCGCCGTGGCTCGAGAAGTCGGTGGCGAAGGCATCGCAAATGGCATTCGGTAAACCTGTCGTCTACATGGGCGAAGGCGGCACGATCCCGTTCATGGGGATGCTTGGCGAAAAATTCCCGGAAACGCAGTTCGTGATCACGGGCGTGCTTGGGCCGCATTCGAACGCGCACGGACCGAACGAGTTTCTGCACATCCCGACCGGCAAGAAAGTGACGATGGCGATCGCGCAGATCGTGGCGGATCACTTCGTGCGGAACGAGAAGAAGGGCGGCTCACGCAAGTCAAAGGGCGCGAAGAAGAAGCGCTGAGGAGGTTCCATGCACAATTTCATGCGACTTGAACTTCGGACGAAACTCTTCCTCGCGTCGTTGGCGCTTCTCGCGCTTGGCGCTGGGCTCGCGCTGCAGTTCAGCTGACTTTGCCTATCTGTACCCGCGCACCGGCTGTCTGCGGTCGATGCGCGGTTCACCGGGCGGCTGGCCGGTCACCGGACTTGGGTGGCCGTCCAGACGCATATTGAACAAGAAGTAGGTCGGCACGCAGAAGCCGACTTCGTTCTGGTGCAGGGCGCGGATTGCGGCGCCGTTGATCTTGTCAGGCGACGAGAGGTTTACGCGAACGCCGTTCTTCGTGTTGCCGTAGTTGCGGGCGCTGATTTTGTCGTAATCCGGAAATTTCTGGCAGATGTAGTCTTCGCGGCAGGTGCGGCTGGGCGAGCACGTATCCAGCATGCCGCGCACGACGCGTGCTTCCAGACAGGCGCCGGAATTTCCACTTGCCGCGCAGAGGTCGAAGCCGTTGCCGCCTTGGTTTGCACAGAGGTGCGGTGGCACGCGGAGCGCCGGGTTCACGTCAGCGAAGTTTTCTTCAGCGAGCGAGCAGTCGCGGCTGGCGCGGCCGAGCGGTGCGCCCGATTGCGGCAGCACGCATCTGAGGCCGCTGACCTCGCCGCGCGAATAGGTGGAGCCGCCGAACTTCCATTTGTCTTGGAACGCGAAGAGATTGTTGGCCGGGATCGGTCCGCGGTCCGGCGGTAGCGCCGTGACGTCGTTGACCTCACCCTTCCAGCAGACGGCGCCGGCCGAGGCTTGGCGGCCCGCGACGACGCATTCGCCGAACAGCACCGGTTGTGTCCGCGATGTCACCGTGCGCTGACAGACTGCACCGGCGACGCAGGCGGGCGCGCCCGTAAAGGCTGTCGGGATCGTGCACATCTCGCCGACCGTTGCCGCCTTGAACGCTGGCGGTGTGCCAGGCGGCTTCCACGCGGCGACGGGGAAGGCGGAGTGCGGGCGGAAGGTGTTCGGCCGGGCGCCGGCGGCGAGCGCTTCGACGTAAGCTTGGCGGCGCGTCATTTCCGCAAAGGCGTGCGGCGAGAGCGGCAGTTGTTGGCGATTGAAATGGTGCGAGTAGCGCTCGTCTGCCGTGCCCAGGAAATGGAAGCCC
>JANNEL010000349.1:0-2516 GCA_031378595.1 Alphaproteobacteria bacterium | reverse complement strand
CGTTCCAGTCGACACCGGGATATTGCTGCGCACCAAGTCGACACCCAGCCAAGGCGAAATGCCCTCAGCCCGCGCACGCGCCAAGAATGTCGTGCGCGCTTTCGCGCTTGCGGAAAACGGCAAGGCAAAGGTTGCCGGCCGGAACCTTGTGCTGGTTGACGATGTGTTGACAACTGGCGCGACCGTCGGGGCGTGCGCAAAAACGCTGCTAAAGGCGGGCGCCGCGTCTGTATCTGTAGTCACATTGGCGCGCGTTGTGCGGCCGTTAAGGCTGTCCCTACTATGATCGACAGTGGCCCTGAGGTCGGCCCTGTCCTATATCTTTGTGCGAGAGTGCAGAGCGATTCCAATGTCAGCTGTCATGCGTCCTGACACCACCACCGTGATCGTCGTCTACGCGACGCTGCTTTGTCCCTATTGCCACCGCGCGAAAGCGCTTCTGCGCAAGAAGGGCATCAATTTCACCGAGATCGACGTCGGCATGGACGCCGGAAAGCGCGCTGAAATGACGAAGCGCGCCAATGGCCACTACACGGTTCCCCAGATCTTCGTTGGCGACACGCACGTCGGGGGCTGCGACGACCTCTACGCGCTGGAAGATGCCGGCAAGCTCGACTCGGTCTTGAGCGGCGGCTAACCTCGACCGCATGAGCCAAGTTTTCCGTGCCGCCTGTGTGCAAATGCGCACGGGCCTTGATGTCGCCGCCAATATCGACGCCGCGGCTACCCTGATCCGCGAGGCAAAAGCGAAGGGTGCGCAGTTCGTCGCCACGCCCGAAATGACGTCGCTGTTCGAGGCCGAATCCGACGCGCTGTTCGCGAAGGCTCGCGCGGAAGAAGATGACGCCGCGCTCAAGGCCTTCCGCGCCCTCGCCGAAGAACTCTCACTCTGGCTCTCGATCGGCTCACTCCCGATCAAGGTCGCCGAGCGCCAGTGCGCCAACCGCTCGTTCCTGATCGATCCCAAAGGCGCGGTCCGCGCGACCTACGACAAGATTCACATGTTCGATGTCGATCTGCCCGGCGGCGAGGTCTACCGCGAGTCGCGTAACTATCGCCCAGGAGAACGCGCCGTCGTCGCAAACCTGCCCTGGGGCAAGCTGGGAATGAGCGTCTGCTACGACCTTCGCTTCCCGCATCTCTATCGAGCGCTCGCGAAAGCAGGCGCCTCGTTCCTCTCGATCCCGGCGGCCTTCACCTACACCACCGGACAAGCCCACTGGCACGTGCTGCAGCGTGCCCGGGCGATCGAAACCGGCTGCTTCGTGATTGCCGCGGCCCAGGGCGGCAAGCACGAAAACGGCCGCCACACGTTCGGCCACAGCGTCATTGTCGACCCCTGGGGCAACATCGTCGCGGAAGCGGGCGATGCCCCTTGCGTGATCGTCGCAGACATCGACCCAAACAAAGTCGCCGAAGCCCGCTCGCGCGTGCCCGCACTCAACCACGACCGCCCATTCACGTTGTCCTGATGCGCAACGCTCTGGTCGCGACACTGGTATTGACGATCGTCGCACTTTGGACGGCGCTAGCACCGTCGAGCGCCGCGCCGATCACGTTTCGCGACCTTCTCGTCCGGCCGCGCGCCACGCCGACGAAGATCGTGACCTATGGTCCCGCCCCGCATCAATTCGCCGAACTTTGGCTGCCCGAAGGCCCGGGCCCGCATCGCACACTGGTGATGATCCACGGCGGCTGCTGGCTCGCGGATCTGCCGGGCACGGAGTTGATGGCGTACCTCTCAGAAGACCTGCGCCGACACGGCTACGCAGTCTGGAGCATCGACTACCGCCGCATCGGCGACGAAGGTGGCGGCTATCCTGGCACGTTCATCGATGCGGCCACAGCCATCGACAAGCTGAAGGAAATCGCGCCGACGGAGAAGCTCGACCTCAGCAAACTCGTCGCGATCGGCCACTCGGCCGGCGGTCATCTCGCAACATGGTCCGCGGCTCGCCCGCGATTGCCCAAGACGAGCGCACTTGCCAAAGAGAGTCCGCAGGCCATTACCGGCGTGATCAGCCTCGCCGGCATCAACGACCTAAAGGCCTATCGGGAAACCGGGCCAAGCGCCTGCGGCGGGCCGCCGACCATCGACGCGCTAACCGGCGCTGCCGCGCGGTCGAAGACCGACGTCCTGGCCGACACATCGCCCGCCGCGTTGCTGCCCATTGGCGTCAGGCAAATCGTGATTTCAGGGGCACTCGACAAGATCGTTCCGCCGGCCTTCGGCAAAGAGTATGCCGCAGCGGCAGCAAAGAAGGGCGATACGGTCAAGGAAATCACCATCGAAAACGCCGGCCACTTCGAACTCATCGATTCGACGTCGGACGCGTGGAAGACAATCCGCGCCGAAATCGACGCGCTAATGAAATGACGCTCACCCTCGAACACGCGCAAGACCTCGACGCACGCGACCCACTGGCCCACGCGCGCGACCGCTTCGCGATCCCCGACGGCATCGTCTATCTCGACGGCAACTCACTCGGTTGCTTGCCGAAGAGCGTCGCGCCTCG
>JANNEL010000335.1:0-20756 GCA_031378595.1 Alphaproteobacteria bacterium | reverse complement strand
ACGGCGGCGCGTTCGATCTGGTCGTCAGTTGCCTGTCGCTCGTCGATATCCCGGACGCGGCCGCGGCGATCGCCGAGATGGCGCGCGTGCTCAAGCCTGGCGGGCGCTTGCTCATCGCGAACTCGAGCGGGTTCAACACGGCGGGCGACGGCGACGAGCGGCTGGGCTGGGCGCTCGACGCGAACGGCGCCAGGGCGCATTTCCGCATCGACAATTATCTCGCGGAGCGGTCGCAGTGGATCGAATGGCGCGACATCCGCATCCGCAATCACCACCGGCCGCTGAGCACGTATATGAAGCTGCTGCTGGCCCAAGGTTTGCGGCTCACGCATTTCGACGAGCCGGCGCCCGTCGCGGATGCGCCCGCGGCGCGCGCGGCGAACTATGTGCGCGCACCGTGGTTTTTGGTGATGGCATGGGCGAAGTAGCTACCGGAATTCGTCAGTTTTCGCCTGCCGGGCGAAAAGAAGCGTGTTGTGGTCTGCGCAAAAGCGGACGGGTGGCGAACCATCAAATTTGCTAGTGTCCGTTGAAGGAACAATTGAGATAGGACCCGATGGGCACGCTCGTCAAAGGTTTGCAGGTCTTGGCGGCCGCGCTGTTGTGCGCAACCTCTCCGGCGCGCGCCGACCGGTACGAGAGTTGTTTCGACAGAACCGATCCGGACAAGGCGATCGTCGCATGCACCTCACTCATCAATAACGAGACGATGACGACGTTTGGTGCTGCCGCGGTTCACGTCTCGCGCGGCCTTGCCCGGGAGGACAAGGGCGCGTTCGACGGCGCGTTCACCGACTTCAGGCAGGCGATGACTTACCGTCCGACCTACGAGCTCGCCTACCACAGCCGCGGCCGTCTCTATTTCAGGGTGCGCGAGTACGATCGGGCGATCAGAGACGCCAACAGCGCGATCAAGCTCGATGCGAAAGACGCTCTAGCGTACGATTTGCGTGCAATCGCGCTGGCCGAGTTGGGCCGCGCAGAAGAAGCGCGCGCCGATACGGCCAAGAGCGCGGCGCTTGCCGGCGACTCTGCGTTGGTCAACAATGCGCGTTGCTGGCTGCGCGCGGTCGTGAACCGGGATCTGGATACGGCGCTCGCAGCGTGCGACGTTTCGATCGCCAAAGAGCCCCGAGCAACCAATTTTGATAGCCGCGGCTTTGTCAATTTTCGCCTGGGGAAACTGGCACAGGCACGCGCGGACTACGACGCATCCCTGGCGCTCAAGCCGCGGTCTCCACACTCTTTGTTCATGCGCGGCGTCATCTTGCGCCGCGCGGGCGGCAAGGAGGGCGACACCGACATCAGCGCGGCGTTGGCGCTCAATCCGAACATCCAGGATGAGTACGCGGGTTACGGTGTGACGCCGTAGCGCCTGAGGTCGCGCCCGAGGGTCGCGATGTTTGCGGGCTTGACCTTGTCGATGCGACACCGCTGGTACGCTTTGCCGGGCCGCGGCGTGTTCGGCAACTTCGGCTCCGCCGCGTCAAGAGCGGCGGCGCTCGCACAAGCGGCGACGCGTAAGCTCAAACGACGGAGCATCGCGTTTGAGCTTCTCTTTGGCTACTCAATCCTACTTCGCCGCCGCCACTTGCGCCGTCACCCAGGCGCGCACGGCTTCGTCGCTCCAGAGGCCTTCGTAGGGGATGTCGGCTTCGTAGGCTTCGCCTGGGGCGCGGCCGGCGCCGCGTTCTACTTTTTGCGGGAAGGTGAGCGTCGTTTCGCCGGAGGGGAGCGGTTCGCTGCGCACTTCCATGTAGGCGCCGTCTGCCGATGTCGCGCTGCCCAATACGGTCACGCCCGGAACCATCAAAACCGCGTCGGCGAAGTTCAGACACGATGAGCCGCAGCTGCCGTTCGGTCGCCTGCGCGGCGCGATGTTCGGCTTCTGCAATGCCTAGCGCACCCCAAGCGCTGTAATGCCAGTTCTCCGCGTCGTACGGGATCGGCGTGTTGTCCCAAAGCTTTTGACGCGCAGCGGCGAGGTCGATCAGCGTGCGCGCGGACCAGTTCGGCGAACCGTCTGCGTTCGCGGAGCTCGCGGATGCCGCGACGGGCGGGAGCGGTGCTGCTTCCATCGGCGGCAGCGTGCAGGTGTAACAAACATAGAGCGTGGCCAGGCCCGCGACCGCCAGCGTGACAGCCAAGAGTATGACGACGAGCAGCGTGCGCACGCGTGTTTCCCCCTTCGTGTCCCCTGAGGATTAGGGCTTGGATTTTCGGGTTTCGCAAGCGTTGGGGTTGACCGCGAAGTCAGCGGGCCTCCATCGTTTTAGCGTGCCTGAACCGGGGCCTGATCATTTGCCGGCTTTTGCCGCGTCCTCCTTCGCGCGCTCAAGCCTCGCATCGGCCGCATTGCAGGCGTTTTTGGCCGCGTCGAGATCATCGATGAGCTTCTTCATCGAGTCCGGTTGCGGGTCGGCGTAGTTCTTCATTTGCTGATAGATGTCGTCGGCCGTTATGCCGTCGCCGGTCAGGCCTTCGTTCCTGAGAAAGTCTTTCGTCTTGGTGGCTGCGCCGGCGCCCTCATGGGTCCGTGTCCCGGGTATCAGTTCGGCGTTAGACACCGGCTTTGCATAATCGAGCATCTGCAAAACGCCTGTGGCTGAGCTCAATAATGCTTCGACCAGTTTCTTGTACGGACAGTCCGGCAGCATTTTGATGAGATCATTGATTTCCTTGAGTTTATCGGCCCATTGCTGCAACTCGCTCTTCTGCTGGCCCGTGATGGCACCGAGCCTTATCAACGCCTCGATCGCACGTTGCTGCGTGACGATCAGTTTGGCCAAATGGCACTTGCACTTGTCGGCCTCTTGTTGAGCGTCTCTTAGCTCCTTTTCGACTGCCAAGCGGTGGGCGGTCAGCGCGTCCCTCGCCGCTTTCTCGGCCTTGTCGACTTCGGCTTGGGCTTTGGCCTTAGCGTCGGCGGCGGCCTTGTCGCATTCGGCCTGCTTTTTGGCGAGCGCGTCTTGTGCATCCTTCGCCTTCTTGTTGGCGGCGTCGCGCTCGGCCTGCGACGGCGCTTTCGCAGCCGCGGCCTTTGCGGCAGCGGCTGCCTTGCGCGCGTCGTCCAGCGCCTTTTGCGCTTTCGTTAGGTCGTCGACCGCCTTTTGGCGCTTCGCTTCAGCTTCGGCTGCATCCTTCTTAGCCTGCGCTTCGTCAGGACCACCCTTCATGTCGTCGGCGAACTTGGCTGCTTCATCCGCGTCGTTGGTTGCCTTCTTCACGGCTTCGCCTGCCGCGTTACGATCTTGCTCAGCCTTCTTGGCTTTCTCCTCGGCCTCTTTCGCCGCCTGCGCCGCGTCGGCGGCTTTCTTGTTCAAATCGTCGGCCACAGCCTGTGCGGCTTTGGCCGCGTCGGCGAGCTTTTTCAGCTCTTCTTCGCACGGGTTCTTCGCACCGGCTGCAGCATCGCGCGCGTCGTAAGCTTTCTTCAGCCGTTCTGCGACGCCGGGCGGCAAGCGCGGGTCGTTCGGGTCGATCGCGCGTGGTGCAGGCGCGTTCGCGCCTTGCGCTCCGCCCTGCGGTTGCGGCGCGGCGGCGGGGGCGACGTCAAGGATGAAATCGATCTGTTGTTTGTCGATCTTGCAGCTTTGGAAGATGAACCAACCGCAGTTTTCGCACTCGACCTCAACCGTTGCTTGGTAATGTCCCGGGGACATGTTGGTGAGGTCGATCGTGGCCAACAGCGCGCGCGATTGAGCGGCGGCGACGCCGCGCACGACGGGATCGGCCGGAAGCTTCAGCCAGGCCGCGTTCGAGGTGAAGCGGAAGTCGAGCGGCTCTTTGCAGTCGGCGTTCTGTGCGTTCAGCGAAAGCGGATAGGTTTTGCCCGCTTCGCGCACGCCGAGCTGAACTTGGGTAACGACCGTTTGCGGCTGCGGCTGAGCGAAGGCCGGCGCGTTGACGAAGGGTAGCGCAACGATGAGAAGCGCGATGCGAAGGATGAAGTGCATGGTCCGACCCCCAAGCGTCTTTTGCCGACCTTGGCAGGCTTTCGGATCGCGCAACATGCGGTGCGTCGGATATCTGTGCAGCGTTGCCGTCGCGGCGCAGATTTGCAGCCCGGCGATTGTCTGCAGTGCGGCGCAACACAACCGATCAGACGCGCGTGGGTAAACAAACTGGACGAGCCTGCACCAATCCCAAGATCGCGCAAGGGGCCCTCATCCGTCACGGACCAAGCTCCGGCATAGTTGTTGTCGTGGTGTCTTGTTAGAAGCTTTGCGGACAGGCCCTTCACTTTGTTCGCATCGAACGGCAAGGGCTTGGGTTCATCGCCGCCGCCGCCGGAAAAATGCCCGCGGCAGCCGTGGCAGCAAGAATCGATGCTTCGATCAAATGACGGCGACTGATGTCGTTCATGGAGGGCCTCCAGTGCGCCTTCCTACGATCGCTCATCCACCAGCGTTTCGCGCGGACGCCGATATGGCATCGCGAGCAGCCCCCAAAACCCTTGTTGACCGCGCTCGTCGAAGCCGTCGAGCCCGCAGACGACGTCTTCGCCGACGCGCGCGGAAACAAACGTCAGAAACAGGCGGTCCCACAGCGACGTGATGTTGCCGAAATTCCGGTCGGTGTATCGCGCGTCGCGAGCGTGATGAACCTTGTGCATGTTCGGCGACGTGATGACGAGCGAAAGCATCGTGTCGAACCATCGCGGGAGGCGAATGTTCGAGTGCTCAAAGAGCCCTTGGAGGACCGATTGTACGCGATAGACGGCGAACGCCGCGGGAGACACGCCAAGCGCTGCCGCGAACACTGCCAGAAAGGCATAACGAATGACGCTCTCGCCCGGGTGTTGGCGGATCGTCGTCGTCACGTCGACGGCGGGATCGCTGTGATGGACGCGGTGGTAGCGCCAGAACGCCGGTACTTCGTGCATTGCGACGTGCGCGCCATAGAACGAAAAATCGAGAGCGAGGACGACGACGACAAGCGTGACGAGCGGCGGCAGCGGAAATTGATGCAATATCCCAAAGCCGATTGTTTGAAGCCAAGCGAGCAAAAGCACGAGCGCGGTGTTGAACACGATGTTGGTCGCGAACGTGATGAACGTCAGCCCGAGATTGGGCGCCAGATGGAAGCGGTTCCATCCTTCCCGGCTGTGCAGCGGAATGGCAGCTTCGACGAGCGCGAGCGCAGCCATGGCCGCAAGGATCGCACCGATGGTGGCGAATGCGTTTTCGAACGCGGGTATGGCGGCGATCGCGCCAAGAAAGTCACTGAATTGAGTCACGGCTTCGAACTCCAGGACAATAAACCTGAAGGCCGGCGACGTTCCTGATCGGAGAGGGGATTGGTCCCTTTGGCACCGTCTCACGCTCGTCTGACCGCCCTTCGGCGAGGTCAAACGGTTCTTGAGCGTTGCTTGGCGCCTGACTGGGAGACCGCGATATCCCGGTTTGGCCAATCTAGCGAGGCGCCAGCTTAGGTCAATTACCTCGCACGTAATATCGAGCGTGATCGCCGGCTGCGTTTGAGGCTTAGGTGCCCTTCGGCGTTAGCGAAATTGTCGTCTGTATGCGCGAGGGTTTGCTGGTCGTCGGCACGGGTTTGGCCGGGGTCGTTATCGCGGTGACTTCGTTGCTGCCCGCGTTACCGCCGTCGCCCGCACTCGTCCCTTGGGAGAGTTCTTGCTCAAGTTTCGCCGCGCGGCGCATCGAGCCGGTGCATTGGCTCATGTACTTGGATTTCGACATGCCGACGGGGATCGTGCCGCCGGCCTTTTCGGTGTTGTAGCGTTCGGTGCAGATTTTGACGGCGTCTTGCGCAAGGGCTGCATTCGCGGCCGCGCCGAGTGCCAACACCGCTGCGGTCAACACCAAGAAACGCATACGCAACTCCTTCGAACGCTGGGGGATTCGAGCCGCGGAGAAGACATTCGCCACCGCTCGAAATCAAGGGGCAAAACTTCGCACTAACCTTACGTTGCCACGCCGGAGGTCCGGCAAGCTGTGAACCTCGTCACGTTGGACCTTAAGAAAAAGCCCTCTGCTTTTTCAGGAAGCGACGGGTCGGCCACCTCCACGAAAAACCCCCCGCTTCTTAGGGAAGCGAGGGGTTGGGAACGGTTCGCGTCGTTTAGATGACTTCTTCGGGTTTCTTGCGGCCGCCAAGGCCGACCATCAACGCGACGATTAGAACGAGGCCGACGAGGCCGATCAGCCACACGGGGAAGCCGCCGAACTGCGCTTGCAGCAATGCGGACGGATCTGAGAACAACGACTTCGGCGCCGTGCCGTCGGCGGCGGGCGTGACGTCGGTCGTCGTGGGCGTTGCGCTGTCGTCAGGCGCGGTGTCGGTCGGCGCGGGTGTCGTCGTGTCGGTGGACGCGGCCGGCGGCGGCGTGGCAGCGTCGGCGGTCGTCACCGGCGGTGTGACCGAGGCCGTGTCTGGCTTTTCCGGTTTGGAAGGCTTCGACGGCTTCTCGGGTTTGGAAACGGGTGCGGCAGTCTCAACCCCTGCGACGGGATCGGCCGCGGCGCTGTCGTAGCTTGCGGTCTTCACGCGATGCTTCTTCGGCTTGTACACCGCGACGTCGACTTCGTCGTCGGGCACGAGCGCGCTGCGCACGACGCGCGGGCTCGACGGCTGGACCTTCGTCGCCTCAACCGCGACCGGTGTCGACGGCGAAGTATCAACCGCCTTCGTCGACTCGCATGCGGCCAAACCGACGACCGCAACCATCAGCAATGCAATCCGCGCTGTCATGGCTCACCACACTCCAAAGTAGAACTGTTGCCGGGCCCCGCCGCGTCCAGAAATGTACCCGCGAACGGCGCCGCTTTCCACGCACGCAGACCTGTAGGATGGGTGCGGCACAACCGTTCATGAAGGTTACTTTGCCTGTGATTCCGTGGTGATTCTGAGCGGTGTTCAAAATTCTGGCGCGTGTGTTGCGCAATAGCCGACCGCTCCGACCCGACCTCCCCTCGCCCTCGCACTTAGGGAGGGCGAGGGGAGAAAATTTGGCGGCCTTCGGTTATGTTGGCTTGTTAGGGAAAGTTACGACCCATGCGTACTGTCTTGCTCTTGTTCGTTGCAGTCGCGCTCGCCGCGTGCACCACCACGCTCGACACACCGCTTTCGAATCCGCAGGGCGTGATCGCGCAGCGGGTTGCGATCATGAAGAGGTTTGGGGGTGCGCTTGGCGCGTCGGCGGCGTTCGTGCAGGGCAAGGGCGGTGCGGATGCTCATGCGAAACTGACCACGGCCATGGCGAACGCTGAGAAGCTGCCGGGGTTGTTTCCGCGCGGGACCGCCATGGGCGACAGGAACGCGGGTGCGTCACGGGCGCTGTCGACGATCTTTACGAACCGCGACGACTTTGAAGCGAAAGCCGCAGCCGTCGGCCGTGCGCTTGGTGCGCTCGACGCGATGATCGTGCGCGGCGCGAAGGGCGAAGCCACCAAGGCGCTTGCCACCACGAAAGCCGCGTGCGGCGCGTGTCACGCCAAGTACCGCGCGGCGGACGAGTAGCTGTAGCGCACGTCACACGTGGCGCCCATCACACGCATTCGCGCCGTTTTCGCGGAATACGGCGGCGGTTCCTGCCCCCACGCGCGGTTGTGACGAGCGGCACTTCAACTCGCGCCTCACCTGGCACACTTAACGGTCGTGTTTAACAGGATGTTGAGACGGCCACCGAAAAGGGGCCCGCGCTCAGTCCTCAAGGGGAGAGACGACAATGTTGATGCAGAGCTTTGAAGATTGGCTGATCGGTGCGGCTTCGGTTGCGGCGGTTGCGGGTGTGTGCGGCACGCATTTGTTGACGACGCCGGTGGTGAGCGAAGCGGTCGCAGCCGAGCCGGTGGTGGCTGCCTACACAATTACGGTGACGGCGAAGCGGTTGCCCGCGATCTGCAAAACGGCGGCGGCAGCCTCGGCTGCGGAATGTGCGAACGCCGGGGTCGCGACGGAAGCGTTTGTGGCGCGGTAGGTCGCCCCGCTGAACTAAGCTGCCCTACGAAACGCTCTCGTGGCCGGGTCAAGCCCGGCCATTTTTCGTGATATGGTGCGCTGCAAAACGCGGCGAGGGCCACTTGAACATCCATTACGCGATCGGCGATGTGCATGGACGGGACGACATGCTCGCGACGATGCACGCGCGGATCGAGGCTTGGCATCGCTGGCGCCACGCGGACCAAAAGGGCGTGATCGTTTATGTCGGCGATTATATCGACCGCGGCATGAAGAGCGCCGAGGCGATCGACCGCATCATGAAGGGTGTTCCGGGCTTCACGAGCGTGTGCCTCAAGGGCAATCACGAGCAGCTGATGCTCGATTGTCTGGACACGGACGACCGGGAGGTCTGGATGCATTGGCTCGACAACGGCGGGGCGGAGACGATGGCCTCGCTCGGCCTCAAGCGCCACGACGCGTGCGATCCGGTGGCGCTGGCGAAGGCGTTGGGTTCGCGCCGGCTGCAGTGGTTGGAGCAACTGCCGCTCACCTATGAGGCGGGACCTTATCTCTTCGTGCACGCGGGCATCGTGCCGGGGCGGCCGCTTGCCGAACAGAAGCCCAAGGATTTGATTTGGATCCGCGACCACTTCCTCGACAGCGACGTGGATCACGGCTTCATCGTCGTGCACGGTCATACGCCCAGCGAATTGCCCGAGTGGAAAGCGAACCGCATCAATGTCGACACGGGCGTGGTGATGTACGGGCAATTGACCGCCGTGGTGTTGGGCGCGCCCGACTGTCCGCGGTTTATGACGGTGGAAGGCGAACCTGGGCCGGGGCCGGATTAGCCGCCGGCGCTGGTCACGCGCTCACTCGAAGTGGGCGTCGAAGTCCATGCGCTGGTGAAGGATGCGAATGATCGCCACGCCGTAGTTCTTCTGCACATAAAAGACGACGTGTGCGCCAACGCTGTGACGGCGATAGCCAGGGCGCGCTTCTTCGGCCGAACGTCCGCGCAAAGGATTTTCCGCGAGAGCATCCATTGCGTCGATCAAGCCGTGGACGTAGTTCTCCGTCTGCTCGACCGACCACTGCTCGACGGTGTAGCGCCAGATTTCTTCGAGATCGCGCTCCGCTCGCGGCGCGAGTTTGAATTCAGCCACTGCGGCGCTTCAGACGCCGTTTGCCTTTCATGCGCCGCACAAAGGCCGTGCGATCTAACGCCCGTGGCGGACCGCTCGCCTCGCCTTCCGCCAGTGCCTCACGCAACGCCGCGACTTTGTGGTTACGCTCCTCCAGCAAACGCAGGCCGGCGCGCACCACCTCACTCGCCGAACCAAAGCGACCGGAGGCGACCTGCGTATCGATGAAGTCGGCGAAGTGATCGCCCAATGAGATCGAGGTGTTTTTGGCCATAGGCGGATAGTACCAAAAACTGGTACAACGTCAAATTCGTGGAAGGCTTGAGATGCAGCGCTTGTGGACGATTATCGGCGTGGCGGACGTGGCGAAGAGTTGCGCTTGGTATCAGCGGCTCCTCGACTTGCCGCAGACACCGCCCGCGCACGCCGACTTCGGACAGATCGCCGATGCGGATGGAACGGTGTTGCTCTCGCTGCATGCGTGGGGCGCCGAGGAGCATCCGCCGCTGATGAGCCCGCACGACGTTAAGCCCGGGAACGGACTGCTGCTGTTTTTCCGCGTTGACAATTTCGATGTCGCTTTGCAGAGGGCGCGCACGCTCGTCAGCCGGTTCGAAGAAGAGCCGCATGTGAATCCGAACACCGGGACGGCAGAGTTTTCGCTGCGCGACCCCGACGGCTACTACGTCAGCATCGGTGCGCTTTAGTCTCGCGCGAGTCTGCCGCCGATAAAAGCGAGGAGCGGCAGGCTTATCAGAAACGTTGCGTGGTACCAGAGCGGGAACTTGTCCCAGAGCTGGATGTGCACGGGAATAAACAGCGCGAGCAGGACGAGGCCGCCGGCGAGCGGCGTTACGCGGGCGTCGCGCGTTGTGAGGCCTGCGAGGTAGGCGCCGATCAGCGAACCGGCAGCCGCGACGGCAAGGCGTGTCGCCATCATGGGCGTGTCGAACGTCATCGCCTTTTCGACAGCGGCGTCGGCGGGCCAGGTCAGCCGCATGACGATGAACCCGATCGTGCCGATGGCGACGAACGTCACCACGTTAATCACTGCGCCCAGCGGTATGCGCCATCACATGCCCTACCCTCCTCGCCTTGGGCCACAGAATAGGGCAAGTCCGCGACGGGTGTCACTACGCGCGCCGTTCTCCATTCGGCCGCGCCTCTGCTATAGAAGCGCCCGGGGACTTATCGACTCAGCCTTACCTTGACGACGCGCTGCTTGCACGAGCGCGCGCCGCCCCAAGGGACGGCCACACTAAGGCGCTATGAACGACACAACTCGCAAGCTCGCCACCATCGTCGCGCTCGACGTTGCCGGGTATTCCGCGCGCACCGAGACCGACGAGGCCAAGACCGTGGCGCAGATCAGTCTGCTGCGTCCGGTCATCGAAAGCATCGCGAAGGCGCATGGCGGGCGCGTGTTCAACACAGCCGGCGACGGCTTCATGCTGGAGTTCGCTTCGAGCTTGAGCGGCGTCAACGCGGCGCTGGAACTTGCCGACGAATGCCGGCCGCGGGTGCGCGTCGGCGTGCATGTGGGCGAGGTCTCGGTGCAGCCGAACGGCGATCTGCTCGGCCACGGCGTCAACGTCGCGGCGCGGTTGATGGCGAAAGCCGAGCCCGGCTCGGCAATCATCTCGGCCGACGTCTGCCGCCTGATCCGCGGACCACTCGCCGAACGCTTCGCCTCGCGCGGCACCGTCCAGCTCGACAAGATGGCCGAGACGATCGAGATCTTTGCGCCAACCGCGGGCGCGGCGCACACCCCGGTACCACCCGCAAAGCCGAAGCCCGCATCTGGCGGCACCTTCGAATGGAAGTGGCCGCCGCCGCGCATGGCGGCGATGATTGCTGCCCCGGTCCTTCTGATCGGGCTTGCACTTTTCTTGTGGAGCCGCTCGAGCGGTACGGCACCTTCCAGCGACGTCGCGCCGACCGCCTCCATCGCCGTTCTTCCGTTCGAGAATTTGAGCACGGATAAAAACAACGCGTTCTTCGTCGTCGGTATCCAAGACGAAATCCTGACGCGGCTTGCCAAGATCGGCTCGCTGAAAGTCATCTCGCGCACATCGACGGCCAAGCTCGGCAGTCGCCCGGACAATCTGCCCGAGATTGCGAAGATGCTCGGCGTCGCGAACGTTCTTGAAGGCAGCGTGCAGCGCGACGGCAACGATGTGCGCGTGAATGTGCAGCTGATCAACGCCGAAACCGACAGCCATCTCTGGGCCGAGGTCTACGACCGCAAGCTCGACCACGTCTTCACCGTGCAAAGCGAAATCGCCGTCGCCATTGCGGAGGCCTTGAGTGCAAAGGTGACGGGCGGCGAAAAACAAACGCTCGCCCAAGTTCCGACCACAAACACCGCGGCATACGATGCCTACCTCCGTGGTTTGGCCCTCACGACCGAGGGCGACACGCTGGCGCACTACAAGAAGGTCGCCAAACAGTTCCGGCAGGCAACCGAGCTCGACCCTGGCTTCGCGCTCGCCTGGGCGGCGTTGGCGTGGCACGAATCTCTCGTCTACTTCAACAACGAAGGGACACCGGCCCAGCGCGAGATCGGGCGAACGGCCTTGGAAACGGCGCTGCGCCTGCAGCCCGATCTTGCCGAAGTGCAAGTCGCCAAGGGGTTCTATCAGTACTATGTCGAAGGGGGCTATCAGGCGGCTCGAACACAATTCGAGAGCGTTCTCGCGAAGTGGCCGGGCAACGCCCACAGCCTCCGCGCCCTTGCGCTGCTCAACCGGCGCCTCGGCCGCTGGGATGATGCGAAACGCTACATTGATCAAGCGGTCGTGCGCGACCCTCTCCGTCCCGACCTTCGCTGGTTTGTGGCAGGTTGGTTCAGCAGCAAGCGCGACCAAGCAAGTGCACTGCCGGCGATCGACAGCGCGCTCAGCTTGGCGCCGGAGCGCCTGGATTTCATCGCATCGAAGGCCAGGATATTCCAAGGCCTCGGCCGCCTCGACGAGGCCGCGGCGGTGATGAAGCCGTTGCTGAAGTCCCGGCCGGATGACGGTCTCTACGCTGTCATCGCCAAGCAGGCCGTTCTTCAGCGGCACTATGGCGAGGCCATCACGGTGTTGCAGGGAATGCTTGCGCAAAAGCCCGACAATTTTTCGACGGCTGAACTTAAGCTCACCCTGGGCGGTCTCTATAAAAACTCAGGGGACGAAAAACGCGCGACGGAAGAACTCGAACAGGCGCGCACGCTTCTGCTTGCGGAAGACGCAAGGCAACCGAACAATCCGAACATCATCATGGACTTGGCGTGGATCTATTGCTTCCTGGGCGACCGGGAGAAATCGTTGACCAATGCCGATAAGGCAATCGCTGCGGATCCAAACGACGTTGCCCAGCAGCTTGTCATGGAAGAAGCGCGCATGAAAATCCTTGCGTATTTCGGCGACCGCGACCGCGCCATCCCGGAGATCGAGCGCCTGCTGAAAGCCGTATACTTCGAACCTTTCTCGCGTTCCGATCTGCGCCTCGACCCGATCTACGACAAACTCCGCGGCGACCCACGATTTGAGGCGCTGCTCAAGGATCAACCGGCCGGCAAATGACCGACACCACCCGCAAACTCGCCACTATCGTCGCCCTTGACGTCGCCGGCTATTCTGCGCGCACCGAGGCCGACGAAGCCAAGACCATCGCGCAGATTGCGAACCTGCGCCCCGTGATCGAAAGCATCGCGAAGGCGCACGGCGGACGCGTGTTCAACACGGCCGGCGACGGGTTTATGTTGGAGTTCACGTCGAGCTTGAGCGGGGTCAACGCCGCGCTCGAACTCGCCGACGAATGCCGCCCGCGGGTGCGTGTCGGCGTGCATGTTGGTGAAGTCTCCGTTCAACCGAACGGCGACCTGCTCGGCCACGGCGTCAACGTCGCGGCGCGATTGATGGCGAAGGCGGAGCCTGGTTCGGCGCTCATCTCCGGCGATGTCTGCCGCATGATCCGCGGGCCCTTAGCCGAACGCTTCGTCTCGCGCGGTCCGGTGCAGCTCGACAAGATGAACGAGACGATCGAGATTTTTGCGCAGAGCGCAGGGACGCACGCGCCGGCGGCGGCCAAGACCACGGCATCACCTGTTGCGAGCGCGCTCGCGTGGAAATGGCCGGAGCCTCGTATTGCGGCGGCGATCGGCGTTGCGGTCGTAGCGCTCATCGGCCTCGTCGTGTGGCTGACGCGTTCGCCAACGCCGGGTGGACCGGGCGCGGAGGCGGCGTCCATTGCTGTGCTTCCGTTCGCCGACATGTCGTCAGGCCAGGACCAGCAATATTTTTCCGACGGCATCTCCGAAGAGGTGCTGAACGTTCTGGCGCAGGTGAAGGATCTGCGCGTCGCGGGGCGCACATCGTCCTTCGCGTTCAAAGGTCAGAACAAAGATTTGCGCCAGATCGGCGAAATCCTGGGCGTCGGCTATATCGTCGAGGGCTCAATCCGCAAATCCGGCAACAAGGTTCGCGTCACGGCACAGCTCATCCAGGCGAAGGACGGCTATCATCAGTGGTCGAACACCTATGATCGCGACCTCAACGACATCTTCACCGTGCAGGACGAGATCGCGAAGGAGATCGTCTCGGAGATGAGCGCCGCGGTGCCGGCGCTCGCAGGCGCTTCCAAGACGCTTAAGCCGTCGGAGCGGGCCGATGACGTCAGCGCCTACGACCGCTTCCTGCTGGCGCGCGAGAAGATGACGATGGACGGCGGGCGCAAGGCCTACGAGGACGCGGTGAAGCTTCTCGACGAGGCGATCGCCGCCGATCCTCACTACGCGCCGGCGCTCGCCTGGCGATCCTACGCGGAGCAGATGCTGTCGGACGCGCCTGGCGCTGTCGGCGCAACGCCGGTGAAAAAAGCTCTGCCGATCGTCAAGGATTTTGCCGACCGCGCGCTCGCCGAGGATCCGGGATCGGCCGAAGCACTGTTCGCAATCGGCAGCTACCACGGCCTGCTCTCAGACTCCGGAGACCCAAAGCGGATCGACAAGGCGATCGACTACTTGCGCAAGGCGACCGCGATTCGTTCGAATTTTTCACAGGCTGAAAACGACCTCGCCTATTTTCTGGGACGGAAGGGCGAGTTGGCGGAAGCGATGAAAATCCTTGCCAGCGTGCTTCAACGGGACCCCGGTCTGCGCGACGCCAACGTTATCTACGTGAACTACCTCATCGCGATGGGTCGCACCGACGAGGCTGAAGCCGCGCTCGCCCAATGGGCGAGGGTAAGCCCCAATCAGTTATCGATTAAGGCGATGCGCGTTACTGCGCTCGCCCAGCACGGCGACCTCGCTGCGGCTTGGCGCGCATCGGAAGAACTCAAGGGCGTTGAGGACAACTTGCTTAACATCCGCCGCTACTCCATTCGCTTGGCGCTCGGCGATGGCGACTGGGTTCTTGGGTCCGACCTCCCAGGCCGGCGCAAGGCGTCTGGCGCCATACTCAAGGGCGAGAAGAAGCGGGCGCTCGAGCTTCTTGCCACCGATCCCGGAGCGACGGCGACGGTCGACGCCGGACTCGGCTCGTATGTCCCGATCCACTATGCCGCCGGCGATATCGCCGGGGCGGTTTCCTATTACGACGACAAGATCGGGTCGCCCGCGGCCGTGAAGGCCGGCCGCCTCGTGTGTAATTGCTCGCTCTTGTCCCTCTTGTTGGCGCTGAAGGAAACTGGTCACAAGGACACCAAGGGCGTGCTTGCGGCGTGGAAAGCCGCACACGATGAGCTGCGCGGGTTGTACAAGAATTCACAGCAGTTCCTGCGCGAGTCGGGAGACATCGCGGCGTTCGAAGGCGATTTCGCTGCGGCGAAGGCGCATTACACGGCGGCGATCGACGCCGGCTGGCGCAGCGCGCTCTTCTTCGATCCGAGCTATGTCAACTTCCTGCCGAAGGACGAAGGCTTCGACGCGCTCCGCGCGCGGATGAAGTCCCTGATCGACAAGGAGCGCACGGCCCTTGGTCTCCCGCCGCTTTGAACTGCGCGGCTAGCGCTTCGCCGCCAGCCAAAGGTCGTAGACGAGTTTGGCGGCGGCTACGTCCATGATGGCGATGCCGACGGAGTCGTAGATCACCGTCGCGCCTTTCGCGACACTCTTGGTGCCGGAAAATATCTCGCCTGCTTCGGCGAAGATTTCGCAGTTCGAGCCTCTGATGTTGCCGGCCTCTTTGCGTGCCGCGTCTTTGGATTCGACAATGACGGTGTTTGCCATCGCGGCGTCGTCGAGTTCGCGCCCGTCGGGCCCGTTCCATCCGACGGCGGTGACGAACGCACCGGGCTTCAACCATTCGCCGTGCACGATCGGCGTCTTTGCCGCGGTCGTGCAGGCGACGATGTCCGCGTCGCGCACGGCGGCTTCGGCGTTCGCGACAAACTTGGCACCGAGACGTTCCGCAAGTTGCCGGCCGCGTGTTTCGTCGCGCGCCCAGATCCGCAACTCTTTCCAATCGCGCACTCTGCGCAACGCCTCGACATGCGCGCCCGCCTGCACGCCGTTGCCCATGATCGTGACCACCTCGACGGCTTTGGGCGCGAGCGCGCGGGCGGCGGCGGCCGAGCCTGCGGCGGTTCGCATTTCGGTGATCAGCCGGCCGTCGAGCAGCGCGAGCGGCGCGCCGTTGTCGATATCCAGGACCACAATGACGCCCTGATGGGTCGGAAGGCCGATTGCGGCGTTGCCGTGGTAGAGCGTTACGATCTTCACGGCCATCGCCGTTCCGACCGCGGGCATGGCGGCGAAAACGGCATCGCGACCCGGCACCGGAATGATCTGGCGTACCGGTTGCACTACGGCGCCTGCCGAAAACGCCTTCAGCGCGTTTTCCGTCGCATCGATGAGAGCATCCCAATTCAGAATCGCGGCGATCTTGCGTTCGCCGATGACGGGCAGCGATTCCAGATCCTGAAGCGGCATTGTTATTCGTCCTTTGCGCCGAGCCCGTAGATGTCCCTGGGTGCGCCCTGCTTGAGATTGCTTTCGTAGAACGCCTGAAAGGCCTCCGAAAAAACGTGCTTGCGAAGCGCCCAACCCCGTTCGGCGCCTTGAAACACCTGCACATCGCGCAGCATCTGCGCATGGGCACGCCAAAGCGCGCCGTCGAGTTGCCCGCGCGCGAACGTCGCGTGCAGCCCCTCCCATGTCCTAAGCGTGTAGGTCAGAAACGCTAGATACCGCACACGCTCTTCGTTCGAGAGTCGATCGAACGCCGCGCTACCGCGTGCCCATATATCCGCGAGCCCCGGCGTCTCGAATATGACGCGTGAGATATTCTGGAGCCCCTCGACCTGCTGCCGCACTGCCGAGTCGCGCGCGAACTGACCGGCCTGATAGTTCTGCACGATAAGAATGATGAGGGAGGCAATTACCGCTGCGGCGGCGATGATCTGACTCAAATAAGATAGGTCTTCGAGCGTCATGACGGTTCCCTGGTGTGAGCGGTCAGAGTGGCATGGAGCGTGAGCACATGTCACTTGGCCGCCGCGTTACCCCACACGTGCCTTAGTTCGAACTTGACCTCAAATTGCGTTCAGTCGCCGCAAGCTGTCGCCACCTTTCAACGCGTTCGGCTGACAGGTGAGCGCCCCTGCTCTTCCAAAACGGACGCGTTGGCATCACAATCGCGAACGGCAAGTGGGATGACGGGCATGAAGGTCGACGGTGGATGCCATTGCGGGCGGATTCACTTCACGGCGGAGGTCGATCCGCTGACGGTCGGGCTTTGTCATTGCAGCGATTGTCAGTCGCTTTCCGGTTCGCCCTATCGCGCGATGGTTTCGGCGGTGGCCGAGACGTTTTCGATTCACGGCGAGCCTACGATCTATATCAAGACCGCCGACAGCGGCACGCGCCGCGCGCAAGCGTTCTGTCCCGTGTGCGGTTCGCCGATCTATGCGGCGGCGCCGGAGAATCCACCGGCGTATTCGATCCGCCTCGGCAGCATCCGGCAGCGGCACTTTCTGGAGGCGCCGGTTCGTCAGCTTTGGTGCGACTCGTCGCTGCCGTGGGCGATGGATCTCAGAGACGTTCCGGCGACGCACCGTCAGACGTGATCTTCCAGCCAAGGGGGAAGCCGCATGGATGCCGTGTTTGCGATAATAGGGTTTCCCGTTTTCTTTGTGGTGATGTGGCTTGGGGTGACATCGCTGCTGGGCTGGCTGTCGGGTTGGTTCTCGTTGATGGAGCGCTATCCCGATAAGCCGGATCAGCAACCAATGCTGCAGCTCACCTGGCAGACGGGCGCGATGGGAATCGGCGTCAACTACAAGAACATCTTGAAGCTTGCCGCCTGCCCGACGGGTTTGCGCGTCGGCGTGCCGAAGTTCTTCGGCTTGTTCACGCGCGACTTCCTGGTGCCGTGGCGCGATATCCATGTGAAGCGCTCGCGGTTTCTGTGGACCGACATCGCGGAGCTCACGTTCGGAACGCGCAGCGACGGACGCTTGACGGTGGCCGCCAGCGTGGCCGACCGGATTGCGGCTGCGGCGGGGAAACAATGGCCGGAAGCGGCTTCTTCGGTGAGGGCTCGCTGGACTTGACGTATCTTTTATGGTACGCACATGTCAATGACCGATAGACTCAAGCCCATTCCGCTTCGGTTCTGGCAGTCGGATGCGGGCAACGAGCCGGTGCGCGAATGGCTGAACGACCTGACGAAAGACGATCGGCGCGCGATCGGCCACGACATCCGTGTCGTGCAATTCGGTTGGCCGATCGGGCTGCCGCTGTGCCGCTCACTCGGCGGCGGCTTGTGGGAGGTCCGCTCGTCGTTGCCGAACGGGCGGGAAGCGCGTGTGCTGTTCGGATTTCATGAGGGCGAGCTTGTCGCGCTGCACGCCTTCATCAAGAAGACGCAAAAGACGCCGCAAGGCGATTTGAAACTTGCGCGCAAACGGTTCAAGGAGTTGACGGCATGAAAAAGAAACGCGCTCGCGCGGGATCGACGTTCGAAAGTTGGCTCGACGAGCAGGGGCTTCGCGAAGAGGTCACGGCCGGCGCGATCAAGGCGGTCGTGGCGCATCAACTTGCGGCAGAGATGAAGGCCAAGCGCATCACCAAGACCGTGATGGCGGAGCGGTTGAAGACCAGCCGCGCGCAACTCGACCGGCTGCTCGACCCGAAGAACGGAAGCGTTACGCTCGACACGCTTCAACGCGCCGCGAAGGCTGTCGGCCGCTCGCTCAGGCTGGAGTTGGCGTAGGGAAAGGCCACGCGCATTCCAGTTCGCCTGTCAGGCGAGTGGAAGCTGATTCCTTGCATCCTCCGCACGAACGGCGGGCTTTGGCGATTGTCCCTTCGGCGTTGTGCGGCGGTCACCTTTTGCGCGTGGCGCGGGGTTAAGCTTTTTCCTTCGCGTGCGGAGCTCAAGGGACGATGCTGCGTTGGGGGGCACTTGCCTTGGCCGCCATCTTTTGGGCGGCGGCGACGGCGTTTGCGGCCGCGCCGGCGGCCGATTTTAACGGCGCGTTTCTCGGCCTACAGACGGAGTACGGCTTCGGCGCGCACGCCGATTGGTGCGGCTGCACGTACGTGACGCCGTTGACGGACGCAGCCGGCGGCGAAGGCGGCATGATCGCGGGCGGACAGGCGGGCTACGACCTTCGCTTCGGCTCGTTCGTCGTGGAAGCGGGCGTTCGCGCATCTTACGCCGACCTCGGCTTCGACCGCGTTTGCGCCGGGCCGACACGCTGCGTCGGGACTCTCAGCTGGCTCGGCGAGGCGCAATTGACCGCAGGCTTCGTCGTTTTCGGGGACATCTTGATCGCGGGTAGCGCGGGGCTTGCCGCGGGCGACGTCACGGCGCACGCGGGCGGCGTCCTCACGTCCAGCGAGATCCACGACGGCCACGTCTACGGCGCGCGCGCCGAGTTGGCGATGAGCGGCGGCTGGCGCTTCGGTCTCGAGTACCGCTTCTACGACATGGACGGCACGAACACGGTCGACACGCCGACGAGCCCGCCGGCGGATGTCGACATCACGTGGACCGCGCACGTGGTGGGGCTGACGATCGCGAACGAGTTTTAGTCTGGGAGCGCGGGCGTCCCGCCCGCGCTCCCAGACTGCCCGTTGCGTGCTGCAACAGCCTCGCCTACGTTTGCACCGCTCTCGGAGACTCGCATGCGCAATACTTGGATCGCGGTTGGGGCGGTCGGTTTGTTTTTGGTCTTTGCGGCAGCGATGGGGTGGTTGCCGCTTGGCGGGGGGCCGCGGTGTCTTGCCGACGATGCGATCGAGCCCGGCGTGCGGGCGAAGGCGCAGGGCTTTTCCAAAGCGTTCTTCGAGGCGGTGCTGAAGCGCGACGGCGAGACGGCTTATGCGATGCTCTCGCCCGCCTATCGCAAGGCTGCTTCGCGCGACGCGTTCGATGCGGCGCTTGCCGCACTCACCCAAGGCGGCGGGGATGCGTTCTCGAAGCTTGGACCTCGCGCGATCTATCAGGTGAGCCGCGAGCGCCAGCCGGGGCGCGTGATTTGCGGCAACTCGGAAAGCGGCGTGCAGGTGAACGCGATGCCCGGCGATCCGCAAGTGCATGTGGTCTATGGCGCGGCGACGCCGGCGCATGACTGGGCGCTGACCGCGTGGCTGTTGCCCGCAGGCAATACGTGGCAGGTGGCGAGCTTCTACGTCACGATTTCAGGGATTGCGGGGTATGACGCGGCGCGGCTGCAGCAACTCGCCGATGTGCAGGCCGGAAAAGGGCACGCATTCAACGCCTATATGCTGATGTCGGCGGCCTCCGCCACCGCTTATCGTGGCCCCGATTTTCAACCGATCCTGAAGCCGCGCATCGATGCAGCGCTGGCGGCGCTTAAAGTGCCGGGCGAACTTGCCGGCAATCCGCCGCGGGTGTGGAAGCTTGGCGGCAAATCCTACAGCGTCGAGCAGGTGACGATCGTTGGCGCCGAGAAGCAGCTTGGCCTCGTCATCCAATACCGCGACCCGGCGTGGGACCTCACCGATCCCGACGGCGAAGTGCGCAACCGCGCGCTGATCGACGCATTCGCAAAGGCGCATCCCGATTGGCGCCAAGCGTTCGGCTTCATTGTCGCGCGCATCTTGCGGCCGAACGAGAGCATGGGTTGGGGGACGGTGTTCGACGCGAAGGGCGGGTTTGCGAATGCGGCGCCGGCGCCTTGAAACCCCGCCAGGCGACGCAAGATTGGCTGCAAGGCAAGGGCGGCGGAACGCCCCAGGTCGCAAACCCCCAAGAGGCCGAAGCCGTGCAGAGGAAAATGGTGCGCGCGACGAGCGGCGGCCTCGGCCAAATGACCAAAGATCTAGCCGGCAAAAGCGCCGCGTGCGACGCCGCTCAAAAGAAATACGAAGAGGCGAAACAGAAACTGGACGCGTCGAAGGGCGGTAAGTAACGCGGTTGCACGGTGCCGGGAACGCGGGCATCTGAGGTCGTGAAGAAATCACGCGGAGGCGCGGAGACGGAAAGTTCAGTGCGCTGTCACCGGAATTTCGCTACAACGGCACCTCTGGTGAGGAGAGTCGCATGATACGCTCGTTCACTTTGGCCGCGTTGGTTTCGTTCTTCGTCATCGTGACGGCGCCGGTCGCGCCGGCGCAATCCGGCGCGGAGGACCCGCGGCCTTTGGACCCGCAGCGGCCCCACATTCCCCGGCCGGCCGCGCCGGCGCCCGCGGGCTTCGAGGTCGGCCCGCACGACAGGCCGGGCGTGGTCGACGAACAGCGCCACG
>JANNEL010000325.1:0-2376 GCA_031378595.1 Alphaproteobacteria bacterium | reverse complement strand
CCACGGGTTGATCCCGGGCATGGTCAAGTCGAGCTGGTAAGGGGATAGGATAAATGTCGATCAACGATCCCATTGGCGATCTCCTGACCCGCATCCGTAACGGTCAAGAACGCGGACACGCGAAAGTCGTCTCACCCGCCTCGAAGCTGCGCGGCCGCGTGCTCGACGTGTTGACGGGCGAAGGTTACATCCGCGGCTACGCCGAGGTGACGCATACGCAGTCGAAGCCGGAGTTCGAGATCGAGCTCAAGTATTTCGACGGCAAGCCGGTGATCAAAGAGATCCGCCGCGTCTCCACACCGGGCCGCCGCGTGTACTCGTCGATCAAGGAACTCAAGCCCGTGCGCAATGGGCTTGGCATTTCGATTTTGTCGACGCCGAAGGGCGTCATGTCGGACGCGCTGGCCCGCGAGCAAAACGTGGGCGGCGAAATTCTGTGTCACGTGTTCTAAGAAGCAAACGGGCACAGGGAAGGTAAAACGATGTCGCGAATTGGTAAGAAACCGGTGCTGCTGCCTTCGGGCGTGACGGCGACGGTCAAGGACCGCGAAGTCAAGGTCAAAGGCCCGAAGGGCGAGCTCTCGCTCCGCGTGGTCGATGGTATCGATGTGACCGTCGACAAGGGCGGGGTCACGCTGACGCCGAAGGAGCTGACCGACGATTTGCGCGCCAAGTGGGGCTTGCAACGAACGTTGGTCAACAACCTGGTTGAAGGCGTGTCGAAAGGCTTTGCGCAGCAGCTCGAGATCGCAGGCGTCGGCTTCCGCGCCGCGGTGCAGGGCAAGAACCTGCAGCTCCAGCTCGGTTTCAGCCATGACGTGATCTATCCGATCCCGGCCGGCATCGACATCAAGTGCGAAAAGCCGACGCTGATCCTGGTGTCGGGTTCCGACAAGCAAAAAGTCGGTCAAGTCGCCGCCGAAATTCGCGGGTTCCGCAAGCCTGAGCCTTACAAGGGCAAGGGTATCAAGTACGCCGAGGAAAAGATCCGGCGTAAAGAAGGCAAGAAGAAGTAAGAGGCAGCCATGGCACTCAACCGGCAAGAACTGTTCGAGCGGCGTCAGCGCCGCGCACGTTTCAAGTTGCGCAAGGTTTCGGGCGTACGCCCGCGGCTGTCTGTGTTTCGTTCGTCGAAGCACATCTACGCGCAGGTGATCGACGACGTGAAGGGTATCACGGTCGCCGCCGCCTCGACGCTCGAAGAAGAGACGAAGAAGGCGCTGACGAAGGGCAAAGGAACGGACAAGGACGCAGCTGCTGTCGTCGGCAAGCTCGTCGCCGAGCGGGCGAAGAAGGCTGGCGTCACCGACGTCGTCTTCGATCGCGGCGGATACATCTATCACGGCCGGGTCAAGGCGCTCGGCGATGCGGCCCGCGAAAGCGGCCTGAAGTTTTGAGAGGGTTTTGACCGATGTCCGGTGAGCAACAAACAGAACAACCACGCCGCGGCCGCCGCGGCGGTGGTGACCGCGGCGGGGATCGCAATCGTGACCGCGGTGGCGATCGCGGTGAGCGCAGCGAACTCGTGGACAAGCTCGTTCACATCAATCGCGTCGCGAAAGTCGTGAAGGGCGGTAAGCGGTTCGGCTTTGCAGCGCTCGTCGTGGTTGGAGATCAGAAGGGCCGCGTCGGTTTCGGTCACGGCAAGGCGCGCGAAGTGCCGGAAGCCGTACGCAAGGCGACCGAAGCGGCGAAAAAGTCGCTCGTGCGCATTCCGCTGCGCGAAGGTCGCACGTTGCATCATGACGTCCACGGCCGTCATGGCGCGGGCAAGGTAGTCCTACGGCCGGCGCCGGTTGGTACCGGCATCATCGCGGGCGGTCCGCTGCGCGCCGTGTTCGATGCGCTCGGCGTCCATGACGTTGTCGCGAAATCGGTCGGCACCTCGAACCCCTACAACATGGTGCGCGCGACGTTCGATGCGCTGAAGCAGCAGGCGAGCCCGAAGATGATCGCCAATAAGCGTGGCAAGTCGGTCGCTGAAATCCTCACGGCCCGCAAGGGCGGCGCGGCTACAGCCGAAGTTTCGCCGGAGTAACGAAAATGACATTGCGTACGCAGGAAGGTCGGCCAAAGACAAAGACGCTCACGATCGAACAGGTCGCGAGCCCCGCACGCCGTGAAGAGGGTCAACGCGAAACGCTGATCGGACTCGGCCTGGACAAACTTAACCGCCGCAAGACGCTGCAAAACACGGACGCCGTGTGGGGCGCGATCTGCAAAGTCAGACATATGGTGCGCGTCGTCGATGGCGCGTAAACGAAAGCAACGAAAATGAAACTCAACGAAATCCGCGACAACGAAGGCGCTCACAAGCGCTTCAAGCGCCTCGGCCGCGGCAGCGGTTCGGGCAAGGGCAAGACGTCGGGCAAGGGC
>JANNEL010000279.1:0-3271 GCA_031378595.1 Alphaproteobacteria bacterium | reverse complement strand
CCTTCTCGAACGTCGTCGATTTGACGTTCAAGAAGGATACGGTCTACGTGACGGTGCGGTTCGCGGGCGGCTACGTTCAGTTACCGCGGAACAAGATCGGGTTGTCGTTGGCGCTGCCGTTCGGGTTCAGCGAGGGCGGGTTGAAGCAGTTGACCGCCGACGAACTTGAAGAGGCTCTGGCCGGTTGGATCGTGTCGAATTCGCTGTCGCTGGACGAAGAGTCGTTCGAGTTGTCGGGCGGTACGAACGGGCGCGATCTTTTGCTGCAAATGCAACTGCTGGCGGCGTTTACGACCGACCCAGCTTACCGCAACGGCGGTCTGGAGCGATTGCAGGCGGCGGCGGAGAACTTCCTGAAGCAATACTCGTCGGGTCCAAGCCGCGTTTTGGAGCGCGAGACGGGGGCGCTGTTGCGTTCGGGCGATGCGCGCTGGCGGTTCCCGAACATCGCCGACGTCAGGGCGTTGAAGATGGCCGACGTCGAAGGGGTGCTGAAGCCGGTGCTGAGGTCTGCGCCGATCGAGATCACGGTTGTGGGTGACGCCAAGGCCGACGATGTGATCCAGGCTGTGGCGGCGACCTTTGGCGCTCTTCCGCCGCGCGGGGCGAAGCGGGTCGATCCGCCGAGCGCGCGCGACGTGAAGTTTCCGGCGAACGCGCGTGCGTTGCGCTTCACGCATGAGGGACGGCCGGATCAAGCGGCGGCGTTTGTCGCGTGGTCGGCGCCGGACTTCTACTCGAGCCCGCGGCGGGCGCGCGCGACGGCGATCTTGCGCGAGCTCATGGAGGTCCGCCTGACGGAGGAGTTCCGCGAGGCGCAGGGGGCGACCTATTCGCCGTCCGTCCGGTCATGGAACTCGGGCGCGCTGCCCGATTTCGGTTACATTGCCGCATCGGCGGAGACGCCGCCGGATTTGGTCGCCGCGTTCTACAAGACGGTCGACAAGATCGTGGT
The DNA here is from genome assembly GCA_031378595.1 of Alphaproteobacteria bacterium. Taxonomy (GTDB): domain Bacteria; phylum Pseudomonadota; class Alphaproteobacteria; order Micropepsales; family Micropepsaceae; genus SZUA-430. The sequence continues at coordinate 2,316 of JANNEL010000279.1, read as the reverse complement.
GGAGCTCAAGTCGGGCACTTTCAGCGACGACGTGCTGGAGCGCGCTAGGGAGCCCTTGGAGAAATCGGTAGAGACCGACCGGCTTTCGAACGGATTCTGGCTGAGTGCGCTTGAGGACATTCAGAGCGAGCCTCGTGCGCTGGATGTGATCCGCACGCAGCTCAGCGACCTACAGAGCATCACCAAGGCCGAGGTCGTGGCGGTGGCCAAGCAATATTTGGGCACCCGGCGGCTAGAGGTTCGGGTGTTCCCTGGTGAGCAGAAGTAGTTTGTCTCCGAAGGGTGCAACCTGTAGGGGAATGTGCGCGGTTAGGCGCTGTTGCCACTCTGGCGGCTCGGCAGCTTTACGCGCCTACGGCGGGCGCGCCATAGTCCGGCCGCGCGCGGCGAGTCAGGAGTAGTACGGCCTAAATGTTCAGGTTCTTGAATTGGTCGCTGACTTGGTGGAACGGCAGCACGCTCGGCACGTGGATCTACACGAAACGCAACGGCAGCTTCGTGGGCGAGGATGTGCTCGGGAACACGTACTATCAAACCCGCGACGGTGTCCGGCGTTGGGTGATGTACAAGAACGTCGCCGAGGCTTCGCTGGTGCCCGCCGAATGGCATGGCTGGTTGCATCACACGGTGGACGAGCCGCCGACGGTCGCACCGCCGAAAGTGAAGCCTTGGGAAAAAGAGCATCTGCCGAATTTGACCGGCACGGCGGCGGCGTATCGTCCGCCCGGAAGTTTGCTCGGCAGCGGTCAGCGTGCGCCCGCGACGGGCGACTACGAAGCCTGGCAGCCGGAGTAGGGGAGCCAACATGCAGAACGGATTTGTCGAGACACTCTTGGGCGCTGCGGTCGTCGCGGTTGCGGTGTTCTTTTTCTATTACGGTTGGAGTTCGACGGGGGCGGGTACGGTCGAGGGTTACGAGCTGCTTGCGCGCTTCGACCGCGTCGACGGTGTTGCCGTCGGAACCGACGTGCGCATGGCCGGGATCAAGATCGGCTCGGTGACGTCGCAAGAGCTCGACCAGAAATCCTATCGCGCACTGCTCAAGATGAACATCAAGCAGGGCATTGCGCTGCCGGAAGATTCTTCGGTGAAGGTCGCGAGCGAGGGTTTGCTCGGTGGAACGTATCTGTCGGTATCGCCTGGCGGCAGCGACGACATGCTGAAGGCCGGCAGCGAATTTGCGACGACGCAAGGCTCGATCGATTTGCTCGGCCTTGCCCTTCAGTCGATGATGGGTGGCGGGGACAAGAAGGAAACGCCGCCTGCCACACCGGCGCAGCCCGCTCCAGCGACGCCATAATAACGGCGCTTTGTTAGGTTGAGTTTGACCCCATGAATCGTTCCTTCTCGTTGTTCGTGCCGTCCGTTGTGTTGCTGACCGGTCTTGCGCTTGCGCAAGACACGGCGCCGCCCGTCGACACGCCGATTCCTGTGCCAGCCCAGCCCGCGCCGCCGCCACCAGCCGACCCGACGGAATCGATGCCGCTGCCGCCGGTCGAAATGCCGTCGGGCGAGCCTGTCGTGAGTTCGCCACCGCCGCCGCCGGAAGTAATCACGCCGGCCCCACCGTCCAGCGCAGCGCCGATCGCGAGCGGCGTGATCTTGGGCGGTCTCGACAAGGTTGCGGCGCGTACGGCGCGGCTTGAAGTGAATATGAATACGCCCGTCTTCTACAACACGCTGATCGTGACGGTGCGTGCGTGCAAAACGCGTCCTCCGGAGGAGCCACCTGAGTCGGCGGCGTTCTTGGAAATTCAAGATCGCAAGCCTGATGGGACGATCCAGAAAATCTTTTCGGGTTGGATGTTTGCGTCGAGCCCGGCGCTGAACGCGCTGGAGCATCCGGTGTATGACGTGTGGGTTGTCAGCTGCAAAACGGCGCCGACTCAGCCAGCAGCACCTGCACCGCCCAACACGTAGAAATTCGCTTTCGCGTCGACGGCTTTCGCGAGCAGCGCTTTGTAGCGCGCGCGAGGGATTTCGATTGCGCCGAACTGTTTCAAGTGCGCGGTAATGAACTGGGTGTCGAGCAGCATGTAGCCGCCCGCTTTCAAGCGTTCGGCGAGGTGGACGAGAGCGATCTTGCTGGCGTTGGTTTCGCGGCTGAACATGCTTTCGCCGAAGAATGCAGCGCCGATCGAAACGCCATAGAGGCCGCCCACGAGTTCTGTGTCGTTCCAGACCTCAACGCTGTGCGCGTAACCCTTGGCCTGCAAGTTGGCGTAAGAGCGTTCGATCAGCGGGTTGATCCACGTGTTCGTGCGGTTCGCGGCAGCAGTGGCGCAGCCCAGCATCACTTGCTCGAACGCGGCGTCG
>JANNEL010000268.1:0-2040 GCA_031378595.1 Alphaproteobacteria bacterium | reverse complement strand
CGTCGTCTATGTCGGCTCCAAGACCGGCCGTGACGGCATCCATGGCGCAACAATGGCCTCCGCCGAGTTCGACGATGCCTCGGACGAAAAGCGGCCCACCGTTCAGGTCGGCGATCCGTTCACGGAAAAGCTGCTGCTCGAAGCCTGCCTCGAACTGATGGCGACCGACGCGATCGTCGGCATCCAGGACATGGGCGCCGCCGGTCTCACCTCGTCGTCCTGCGAGATGGCCGACAAAGGCGGTTCCGGCATCGAACTCGATCTCGACAAAGTGCCGTGCCGCGAAAGAGGCATGACGCCCTACGAGATGATGCTCTCCGAAAGCCAGGAGCGCATGCTCATGGTCTTGAAGCCCGGGCGCGAGCCTGAGGCTGAAAAGATCTTCAAGAAATGGGAACTCGACTTCGCGATCATCGGCATCACGACCGACACAAAGCGCCTGGTTCTGAAGTTCAAAGGCGAAACCGTCGCCGACATTCCCGTCGCGGCCCTCGCCGACGAAGCACCGCTCTACGAACGCCCGTGGACCGAACCGGAACGTCCAAAGCCGCTCGGCGACATTCCCGAACCGAAGTCGATCACCGAAGCGCTGGCCAAGCTCGTGGCAACCCCGGATCTCGCAAGCCGCCGCTGGATCTATGAGCAATACGACTCCACCGTCATGGCCGACACCGTGCAACGCCCCGGCGGCGATGCCGCGATCGTGCGCATTCACGGCACATCAAAGGCGATCGCCACGACGTGCGACGTCACCCCGCGCTACGTGCTGGCCGATCCGTACACCGGCGGTGCGCAAGCCGTCGCCGAAGTCTGGCGCAACCTAACCGCCGTCGGCGCACTCCCGCTCGCGATCACCGACAACCTGAATTTCGGCAACCCGCAGCGGCCTGAGATCATGGGCCAGTTCGTGCTCGCCGTGCGCGGCATCGGCGACGCCTGCCGCGCGCTCGACTTTCCCGTCGTCTCCGGCAACGTCTCGCTCTACAACGAGACGAACGGCCAAGCGATCTTACCCACGCCCACGATCGGCGGCGTCGGCCTGCTGAAAGACGTCACGAAGCACGCGACGATCCCGTTCAAAGCTGCGGGCGAAACGATCCTCGTCATCGGGGCGACGCACGGCCACCTCGGCCAATCGATCTATCTACGTGAAACCCACGGCCTGGAAGAAGGTCCACCGCCGCCGCTCGATCTCAGAGTCGAACGTAAGAACGGCGAGTTCGTTCGCGCGCTGATCGAAGAACGCCGCGTCACCGCCGTGCACGATTGCTCCGACGGCGGTCTCGCTGTCACGATCGGCGAGATGGCAATGTCGTCCGGCATCGGCGCAACGCTGACCACACCAACCGGCATCGCGCGCCACGCCTTCTGGTTCGGCGAAGACCAATCGCGCTACGTGGTTACTGTGCCCGCAGCCGACGCCGACCGCATCCTCTCCGACGCAAAGCTCGCCGGCGTGCCCGCATTGAAACTCGGCCTGACCGGCACAAACGCGCTCAAACTGGACGGCGAAGACCCGTTCCCGACGGCGCGGTTGCGTGAATTGAACGAAGCCTGGCTACCCAAACTGATGGGCGCCGCCTAAGTTAGGCCCATGCCCATGAACGCTGGCGATATCGAGCGCCTGATCAAAGAAGCGCTCCCCGACGCAAAGGTCACGATCCGCGACCTCGCGGGCGACGGCGACCATTACGCCGCCGAAGTGATCTCGGCCGCGTTTAAGGGCAAGACCCGCGTCCAACAACACAAGATGGTGTACGACGCCCTCCAAGGCCGAATGGGCGGCGAACTCCACGCCCTGGCCCTGCAAACCTCGGCCCCGGCTTAAAGCGCGAGAGGCGTTTCTTGACGCCCTTTGGGCCCGACCTTATGTCTTTGCAGAACAAGGGAACTAACGAATGTCCGCCACCGACCGCATCAAAGCCGACATCGCCTCGAACGACATCGTGCTCTTCATGAAGGGCACGCCCGCGGTGCCGCAATGCGGCTTCTCGGCGACCATCGTGCACATCCTCGACCACGTCGGCGTGAAGTACAAAG
>JANNEL010000260.1:0-12807 GCA_031378595.1 Alphaproteobacteria bacterium | reverse complement strand
CGAAAAGTCCCGTAAGGCAGCATGACACCGGTCAAAAAATTTGCAGGCCTCGGGCGCGGTCTTTCCGCCCTCCTAGGAGAAGTCGAATCGGAGGTTTTGGCCGCAAGCGCCAACGCCGATCTGAAGCCGACTGTAGGCCAACCCGTAGCCCCCGGCGCGCCGGCCGAGGCGCGCGCCCCGCGCACGCTGCCCATCGCCTTGCTGCGGCCGAACCCGTTCCAGCCACGCGACCACTTCGATCCCGAACAACTCGAAGAACTCGCAGCCTCGATTCGCGACAAGGGCATCATCCAACCGATCATCGTCCGACCGGTCCCTGGCCAAAGCGATGAGTACCAAATCGTCGCCGGCGAGCGCCGTTGGCGTGCGGCGCAGAAGGCCCGCCTGCACGAGGTCCCGGTCGTCATCAGGGCGTTCACCGATGCCGAGGCGCTCGAAGTCGCGCTCATCGAAAACATTCAGCGCGCCGACCTGAACGCAATCGAAGAAGCGCGCGGCTATCGCCAGCTGATCGAGAAGTTCAACTACACCCAAGAAGCGCTCGGCCAAACCATCGGCCGCAGCCGCAGCCACATCGCCAACACGCTGCGCCTTTTGCAGCTTCCGCAAACGGTTCAGGACTACATTTATGGCGGCAAACTTTCGGCAGGTCACGCCCGCACGCTCGTCGGCCAGCCGGATCCCGAAGCGATGGCGAAGGAGCTGATCGAAGGCCGCCTGAACGTCCGCGACGCCGAAGAACGCGGCCGCAAAGCGAAAGGCAAAAAGAAGCGCACGATCGGCAAGGACGCCGACACCCGCGCGCTCGAACAATCGATGACGAATCAGTTGGGCTTGAACGTCTCGATCGGCCACAAGGGCGACAAAGGCGGCGAACTCCGCATCGCCTACAAAACGCTCGAACAGCTCGACGACCTCTGCCGCAAGCTCGGCGGATCGACTTAACGCCGGCGCAGTAGCGCGACCTCGGTCAACGCTTGCTGCGCGATCGCGGCCTCCGGAAAGCCCGTGAGGCGCGTCTGCGCCTCGGCCTCTGCGAGCACGTTCATGGCCCTCACCAACCGCGCATGATCCCAGCCCGAAAGCTGCGCCTGCATACGCTGCTCGTAGTAGGACGACCGCCCCCACGAAGGCCCCCCGCCGCCCTCGGCAAACGACGCAATCCGCTGGAACAGCCGAAGGGCCGCCCCAACAGCCCCCGTCCAAGACACGGAAGACTCGGCCGCTTTCACGATCAGCCGGTCGAGCTTCTTCAGATCGCCCTCGACCACGGCATCGGCAATCTCGTCGATTTCGACCGCCCCACTGTCGCCGACCAACGTGACGGCCTCGCCCCGCGTGAGCTTCACGCCCTTCTGCGCGGGTCCGAGGTAGGCGGTGAGTTTTTCCATCTCGCTGCGCAACAGACGCCGGTCGGTGCTCAAAGCATCCGCGAGATAGGCAAGTGCGTCCGCTTCCGCCTCCCACCCGGCGCCGCTCAACGTTTCGCGGATCAACCGCGCCGCGTCCTCAGGCTTATCGTCGTAGCACTCGATCGCTGCGGCCGCCTTTGCCCCTTCGAACAATTTGCGCAGCGACGATGTCTTGGTGAGCTCACCCGCTTCGACGACCACGAACGCATCCCCGGCCGGATCGCCGAGAAACCCTTCGAACAAAGCGGCAAGCCCATCGGTCGCATCGCGTACGCGCACGACGCGCCGCCCGCCGAACATCGAGATCGCACCCGTCTCGTCGCCCAACCGCGCTGGATCTTTCCGCAAAACGTCCGCACCAAGATCGGCGACACGAAACGCATCGTTCAGATCGGGCACGATCGACTTCGCCAACCGGTCCGCCCGCTCGCGCACCAGCCCGTTGTTCGATCCGAAAACGAGAGCCGCCACCCATCCTTTCGGAGGGGCTGTACTCAGCTTGTCGGCTTCTGATGACGATGAAACCCGCATCCCTGGGACCGCGGGCGTCCCCGCCCGCTCTTCTTGCTGATTCTGAAACATCCCCCAAGAGCGGGCGAGGACTCCCGCGGTCCCAGGAACTAGGACTTGCCGCCGAACCGTTGCTCGAAATAGAGCCCCAAGCGCAGGCGGATGTCTTCGCCAACTTCACGCGCCGCACGCTCTTGCGCATCGCGCTCGGCGGATTGAGTTGCAAACTGCGAGTCGGCGACATTGTACGCGGCGATCGCGCGCGCAAGACCCTTGTCCAGCACTTCGCCCGACACCGTATCGCGCAGTTCGTAGTGTGCCGTTAGGCGATAGTTGTAACGCGTGATTTGCGTGTTGCTCTGAATCGCCAGGCCCTCTTTCACGTCTTCAAGCTTGATGCTGAGCTTGTAGGCAGCCGACCCGGGCGTCCCCTCAGGCGTCAGCGCGTCCATCATCTGGTTGCGCAAATGCACGCCCTGCCGGCCCGGGATCGGTTCGACGAACACTTGGCTGAAATAAGTCTCCATCCCGTCGGGCGTCGTGCCGGTCGCATAAAGCGGACGGAACCCGCACGCACTGAGCGCGAGCGCCGCGCCGACAACGAAGGCCAAGCCAATAAACCTGCTCATGCGCGCTCCACGACGATGTTCGCGATCCGGTTCGGCACGATAATGACCTTTTTGACGCGCCGCCCGTCAATGGCCTTCGCGACCAGTTCGCGCGCCAGAGCGGCCGCCTCGACCGTTTTTGCGTCCGTGTCCTTGGGCATGTCGATCTCGTCGCGCCGTTTACCGTCCACCTGAATCGCAATGGTCACAGTGTCTTGGCGCGTCAGCGCGGGGTCCGCTTTCGGCCAGGCCGTATGCACCACCAGGGTTGTGTGCCCCAAGACCTGCCAGCACTCCTCCGCCAAATGCGGCACCATCGGATTCATCAGGAGCACGAGTGTCTCCAACGCCTCGCGCAGGGCCCACTGTCCATCGGAACTGGAAGCCTTATAGTCGGCCAGCGCATTGACGAACTCGTACATGCGCGCGACGGCTTTGTTGAACCGGAATTTCTCCAGATCGTCGGTCACCGCCGCAGTCGTGCGGTGCGCGATCTGGCGCAGCTCAAGTGCCTCGGGCGCGAACGAGTCCGGCATCGCCGTGCCCGACGCGGGCAATGTGGCCTCGGTCACGATACGCCATACGCGCTGAACAAAGCGCCACGCGCCTTCGATGCCCGCCTCGGCCCACTCGGAGTCACGCTCGGGCGGCGAGTCCGACATCATGAACCAGCGCGCGGCGTCGACGCCGTATGTGTCCGCGACCGCTTCCGGCGGTACCACGTTCTTCTTCGACTTCGACATCTTCTCGACCGGGCCGATCGTGACCGGCTGATTGGTCCCGCGTTTGACGGCGATATCGTCGCGCTTGTCGACCTCCTCCGGCAGCAGCCACTTCCCGTCCGGATCCTTGTAAGTCTCGTGCGTGATCATGCCTTGCGTGAAAAGCCGCAAGAACGGCTCGCTCACCCCCGCATAGCCCGCCTTACGCATCGCGCGCGTGAAGAACCGTGAATAGAGCAGATGCAAAATCGCATGCTCGATGCCGCCGATATACTGATCGACCGGCATCCAGTAGTCGACCGCCTCGCGGTTGGTCGGCGCGGTCGCCGTGTTGTCGCAAAAGCGCGCGAAATACCAAGACGAGTCCACAAACGTGTCCATCGTATCGGTATCGCGCCGCGCAGGTTTTCCGCATGTCGGGCATGCGACGTGCTTCCACGTCGGGTGCCGCTCCAGCGGGCTTCCCGGCTGGTCGAGCACAGGGTCGTCGGGCAGCGTCACCGGCAAGTCTTTGTCCGGCACCGGCACCACGCCGCACGCCGCACAATGGATCATCGGGATGGGGCATCCCCAAAACCGCTGCCGGCTGACACCCCAATCGCGCAAACGATAGGTGATCGTGCTCTTGCCGTTCTTCATCGACTCCAGCGTCTTGATCACGGCGCGTTTCGCTTCGGGCACGCTCATGCCGTCCATGAAATCGGAATTGGCGAGATTGCCGTCGCCGACATAAGCCTCCGTGCCGACGCTGAAAGCCTTCGGGTCCTCACCCTCCGGAATGACGACGGGAAGCACCGGCAGCCCATACTTGCGCGCAAAATCCAAGTCGCGTTGGTCGTGCGCCGGGCACCCGAAGATGGCGCCAAGGCCGTACTCCATCAGCACAAAGTTCGCGACATAGACGGGCAGCGTCTGCCCCTCGACGAACGGATGCTTGGCCTTGATGCCGGTGTCGAAGCCCATCTTTTCCGCGGTCTCGATAGCGGCTTCCGTCGTGCCGATGCGCTTGCACTCCGCGATGAAATCGGTGAGCGCTTTGTTCGACTTGGCCAGGTCTTGCGCGATCGGATGGTCGGTCGAAATCGCGCAAAAACTCGCGCCGAACAAGGTGTCCGGCCGCGTCGTGAAAACCTCGAGCGCCGGATGTTTCGGATCGCTCAGTTTGAACGTGACGCGAGCACCTTCGGACCGTCCGATCCAATTGCGCTGCATCAGCCTGACCTTATCCGGCCAGCGATCCAGATCGTCGATTGCCGTCAGCAACTCCTCGGCCATATCTGCGATCTTGAAAAACCACTGCGTCAGCTTGCGCTGCTCGACCAGAGCGCCCGAGCGCCAACCTCGCCCGTCGATCACCTGCTCGTTCGCAAGCACCGTGTTGTCGACCGGGTCCCAATTCACGTTGGACTCTTTGCGCGCCACGAAGCCCAGGCGATGGAAGTCCACGAACATCTTTTGCTGGTGCTTGAAGTACCCCGGATCGCAGGTCGCGAACTCGCGGCTCCAATCGATCGAAAGACCAAGCAGCTTCAGCTGCGATTTCATCGTCGCGATGTTGGCGTAGGTCCATTTGCCCGGATGAACCTTTTGCTCCATCGCGGCGTTTTCGGCCGGCAGACCGAACGCGTCCCACCCCATCGGATGCAACACGTTGAACCCCATCGCCCGCTTGTAACGCGCAACGACGTCGCCCATCACATAGTTGCGGCCGTGTCCGATATGAATTTTCCCCGACGGATAGGGAAACATCTCAAGCACGTAGTATTTCGGTTTCGATCGATCGATCTTAGCGAGGAAGACGTTGCCGTCCTCCCACTGCTTTTGCCACTTGGGCTCGACCTCGCGGGCATTGTAGCGCGACATGAGAATTCGTTCCGTCATTTCCTCGACCGTCATGGTCCGCGAAGGCGGACCACCCACGACTGACTGCAAGTCTATAGAAGCCACATGCGATTGAGCCCGCGCGTCTTTGTCTCAGACGTGCCGCTGTCGCTGCTAAGGCGTGGGTGGTCCGCCTTCGCGGACCATGACATTTGAGTGGGCTGGCTTAGTCGCCGCTTTGAATCTTGAGCGCGCGCGCCTTGTTCAAGATGAGGTTCTCAAGCTTCGTGACCGTTTCAGGATCGACGGTGGCGTCAACCCAACTTCCGGCCCCGCTCTTGGCCTCCTTAAACACGGAGACACGAAGGGCATCGGCCCTAAGTCGCGAGTCGAGAATGTAGACCGCAACTCGCAGGCGCTCGTTCGGAGTCGCCGCCGGCGTGTACCAACCCGTCTTGATCGTGCCGCCGAACGGATCGGTTTGATCCATCGGCATGAACGAGAGCGCATCCAAACTTGCGCGCCACAAATAGGCGTTGACGCTCACGCCACCCTTCTTGTCCGACGACCCGCCGCCGAACCAGCCGCCGCTATCCGACTTGTCGGCCACCTTCGTCGACGGCGGCGGAGGCGCTTCGACGGTGGGCTTCGCCTTTTCCGGGTCGGAGCCGCAACCGGCGAGCAACAAGGCGGCAAAGGCAACACTCAGATACTTCGACATCATGGGCGCACTCGAAACCGATGGGGGCAAAAGTGGAGGCCGCGTTATACGCGAACGATCGCGCGTCCGGCAATCGCCACGGGCATCACAGAAAGTGTCAAAGCGCAATTTTGTGCGCCTTCTTTGGTCAAGACACAGGTGGGCAGTTCGCCAAAGCGGTAACGACAGGTTGCAGGTACGGCGGCAACACTAACCGCCCGAATAGCCGACACGTTGGCTAAGCGCTTGACCCAACTCGGCAAAAGACCGCATGACTTCGTGCCTGGGGGGACGTTCGAAACACTGTGTGTGAAGCGAAAGGTTTGTGCATGAAGCGGTCGTGGCGTGCCCTTACGGCGGCATCCGTCTTAGTACTTTGCGGCCAAGCGTCCGCCGACACGTCGTTCGATTGGGGCGGGCAGGGTAATTTCTCGGCCTACGGCATCGACCAAGACGACGTCGCGACCGGCGACGTAAACAATTTCGGCTTCGCCGCCGAAGGCAAAGTCTGGGGCCGCGTAAAACTCGTCACCGACAGCGGCTTCGAATACGGCGCGCGCGCGCAGCTTCGCTTCCAGTCCAGCGAGCATGAATTCTCGAACGACTTCATCCGTGGCGCACCAGAGTTCGTGGACGAAGTATGGATCTACGCGCAGACCGTCTTTGGTGGTTTGAAAATTGGCTTGGAGGACGGCGCCGCAGATAGTGCGGGCATCTATGCGCCGGCCGTGTCCGACCTCAATCGCATCGACGATGCGCGCGCCTTCCCGCTGCAAGACCCGCTGTCCCCGGCATACACGGCGTTCGCGCCGAACGGGGCCCACCTGCGCACCGATTTGAACGCTTCGGGCGACGCGCTGAAAATCATCTACACCTCGCCGCGCCTGATCGGTGTGCAGGTCTCGGGCTCTTACACCCCCGATGTTCGCCGTGGCCTCGACGAACTATTCGACGACTCATTTTCGATCAATCGCCAGGAAGACATCTGGGAAGTCGGCTTGAACTATCAGGGTTCGCTGTCGAGCTTCGACGTCGGCTTCTATGCGGGTTACGTTTCGGGGACGAACGCCAATCCTACTGTCGCAGTTGCTGTTCCGGTCTCGGGGGTAGCCTTCGGATCGGTACCGTTTGTTCCGGATGACTTGGAGGAGTGGGGCGCTGGCGTACAGGTTGCTTACGAAGGCCTGAAAGTTGGCGGCTCCTACCGTTCAACAAATATCGCGGGCGGTGCAGGTCTCCAGGACAACAAATCTGGTATCTCGCGGGGATGCTTCGCCGCCCTACAGGGCTGCGTACTTCCAGATGCGCGAACAGAAATCTGGGGTGCGGGTATCGAATACGAAACCGGCCCGTGGAGTTTCGGCGTGAACTACGTTGACCTCACGGAAGAGCTGCCTCTGGTCAGCTCTTTCCTGATTGGGACATTCCGACCCGAGGACCAGAGGGCCAACGCCTTGTCGGGCGCCGTCGGCTACGAGTTCGACGAGAACCTGCGCATGGGGGTCGGCTTTCAGCACTACCAGTTTGAAGGCCCGGCAAATGCGTGCGTCGCGGCGGCCTGCGACACGCTGGACGCGAACCTCGGCTATTTCGAGACGTCGATCACGTTCTGAGGCAAAAACCTAGACGCTACGGCCATTTACCTTGGCTTCAGCCTGCCGTGAGAAGCCCTGTGAGGTGCGATTACAACTTGGGGCCGCGGCCGATTCGGCGTTAGGTTCGGCCCATCGAGTGAGGGGTTTGTCATGTCGCGTGTTCTCGGCGTCGCTGCGGCGGCCCTATTTGCGACGGTTGCCGTTGCCCAAGCGGATGATTTCGACCGCCTGATCTTACGCTTGAACGGCCACATCACCGGCGTCGGTGCCGTTGTCGATCAATCGACGATGGGCGACCTCGATGAATTCATCGGCGCGGCCGACACGGGCTTGCTCGGCTCCGTCATCCTGCCGCTCGACGGCGGCGGCGAAATCGGCGGACGCGTCGCGCTCGACCTCGACTACTCGACCCACGTCGACACGTTCCTGAACGACGCCGGCCGCTCCGACATCCTCGAAGAAGCCTGGCTCTACTGGGACAGCCGCCTCGGCCGTCTGCAAATGGGCCTCATGGACGGCGCCGCAGACGTGCTCGGTGTCACACCGCCGACGGTCAGCTCCGGCATTCACGTGGACAATCCGGAAGTCTACTTACTTGCCTTTCCGTGCCAGGACCCGTTCTGCTCGTCGGACCCCGGCCAGCCTGGTTCGCTCTTCAACCCAAACGGCATGCAGCTTCGCTCGGACGTCCACGGCTCCGACAATTTCTTGAAGATCATGTACGTGACGCCGGTGTTCGACGGCTTCCGTTTTGCGATTTCCTACGCACCGGATGGCACGCGCTATTTGGGTGAGCTGTTCGGCGATGATGAGATCAACGAACAGGCCAATATCGTCGACATCGCGGCCAGCTACGCGGGCTCGATCGGTGCCCTCGACGTTGGCGTAAGTGTCGGCTACGTCTTTGGCGAAAACGTCAACAACACGGCCGTTGGCTTCCTTGGCGATCTCGAAGATATCGGCGCCGCGATCAAGCTTGGCTACAGAGAATGGACCGCAGGCGCAAATTACCGCAGAACGAATGTCGCAGGCGGCGGCCCCGTCGTTCAAGGCCTCTTCACCGCAAACGTGTTCGAAGATGAGTTCACCGACGTTTGGAGCTTCGGCCTGATGTACGAAACCGGCCCGTGGGCGGCCAGCGTGAACTACATCACCATGACTGAAGAGTTGCCCTTCACGCCGAGCGAGCAGAAAGGCACGGGCCTTCAGTTCGCGCTGGGTTACACGATCAACGAAGCCTTCCGCATTACCGGCGGTTACCAGCGCTACGAGTTCGACCGCGACTTCGGTTTCTGCGGCTTCGGGGGTTGCACAGACCTCGATGCCAACGTCGGCTACGTCGAAACCACATTCAACTTCTAAGCCATCCGCCGATTAGGCCGATCCCGACGATCCGGTGCGCTTGAAGCCGCCGGATCGTTTTCGTTTCGACCCCACCGAGCGCGTAAGCCGCGATGCTCTCGCGCACCAATGCCGCGAACCGCGTCACGCCAAGTGCGTGGCGCTCCGGGTGGCTGGCGGTCGCAAACACCGGTGACACGAAGACGGCATCCGCTTTCATCACCAGCGATAGTCGAACCGCGGCCGCGTTGTGCGCGGCGCAGGTAACGAGCCAGCGTCGGTTCAATGCTTTCACACCCGGTACTTTGGCGACCCGCCGCTCCGGCAGATGAACGCCGTCGGCGCCGACGCGTTGCGCCAAGGCAGGGTCGTCGGCGATCAGCAGCGTAATACGCCGCGCGCGGCAAAGCGGCCGCAGCGCGCGTGCCAAACGTTCGCGGGCGGCAACATCCCGATGCCGCACGATAACCGCGCTGGTCGGGGGCAACGCCGCAACCGCCGCCAACCAATCCACGGCGCGTGTATCGTCCGTCATCAAAACGACCGCAGGCAGCGCCCGGCCGCGCGCGTGACGCATGTTGAGCGCCCGCGCCTGCCGTGCAAGTTTGGCTTGTGCCTCGTTCATCGACCCCAGCATGACCGCAACTCTACCAGCCGACGCTATTGCTGCGAACCTCCGCGACGTCCGCGCGCGGATCGAAAAAGCCGCCGTGGCTGCGGGGCGTAAACCCTCGGACATCACCTTGATCGCGGTAACCAAGACGAACGAAGTCGACGCGGTTGAAGCGGCGATTGCCGCCGGTCATCTGACGTTTGGCGAGAACCGCGTCCAAGAAGCAAAGGCGAAATACCCTGCGCTGAAGTCTGCGTATTCAAAGCTCGAGTTGCACCTTATTGGCCCTCTGCAATCGAACAAAGCGCGCGAAGCCGTGGCGTTATTCGACGTCATCCACACGCTCGATCGCGACAGTCTCGCCGAAGCACTGAGTGCAGAATTCAGGCGCACCGAGCGTACAATGAGGCTGTTCGTCCAAGTGAACACCGGTGAGGAACCGCAGAAGGCAGGCGTCGCGCCGCGCGACACGCTGGCCTTCGTCGACAAATGCCGCACCGTCCATGGCCTGACCGTTTCGGGTCTGATGTGCATTCCGCCTGTAGACGAAGAGCCCTCGCCGCACTTCGCGCTTCTGTTGAAACTGGCGCGTGATGCGGGCTTGCACGAACTCAGCGTGGGGATGAGCAACGACTACGAAACTGCAGTCGGCTTCGGCGCGACGCACGTGCGCGTGGGCAGTGCGATTTTCGGCAGCCGAACTTGAGCCACTTGCAACGCACGGCAAGGCACTTCGACGCCATATGAGAGAAATGAGAGACATAAACCTTCTCTCACATCGCTCCGCGAAAGGCGCGGCGCACCGCCAAAATCGGCCGCAAATGAGAGAGGGAGCTTAAAGCTCAGCTCAAATGTCCGGCCTTCGCCTTCTTTGTCGCGAGATAGGCTTCGTTATGCGGGTTCGTCGGAAAACTGTGCGCGACGCGTTCCACGACTTCGATCTCGAACCGCGAAAGCGCCGCGACTTTGTCCGGATTATTCGTCAGCAACCGCACCGACGTGAACCCTAAGTATTTCAACATTTCCGCCGCCGCCGCGAACTCGCGCTCGTCCGCCTCGAACCCGAGGCGCTGATTGGCTTCGATCGTATCGAACCCTTGATCTTGCAGTTCGTACGCCTTGAGCTTGTTGATGAGCCCTATCCCGCGGCCCTCCTGCGCGAGATAGAGCAAAATCCCATGCCCAGCCTTGCCGATCGCGCCAATCGCCCCGCGCAGTTGATCCCCGCAATCGCATTTCAGCGACCCCAAAAGATCGCCCGTCAAACACTCGGAGTGCAGCCGCACGAGCACCGGTCCGGGCGGCTCCGGCGATCCCACGATCAATGCCAAATGCTCGCGCGCGCCGTTCGTCGGCCGAAACGCCAGCACGCGCGTATCTTCGGCACCTTCGAGCGGCAGCCTGGCGCGCGCGGCAACCTTGAACGCGACAGGCGCCTCATACCGCTCAACATCTTCGACGCTGACTTGCGGCAAGCCTTCGCGCGCCACCAAGCGCTTCGCCGCAGCACTCTTGATCGGCACTTCCACGACAGCCGGAAGCAACTCGGCAATCTTGGCCAGCTTGACGGCGGCCTTCGCCCCCGCTGCCAGAGGTTCGCGCAACGCCTGCCAGGGCCCCATCATCGGATCGCGCAAATCGCGCGTCGGATCGGCGAGCGCCTGCGCCGCGCGCGCGCCGTCATCGTGCGGCAGCGGCACCGCGACCAAATCGTTCGTGTAGAGGCGGATCTTCAAGGTAGACGCCCGGTGATGGGTTAGGAGGACGCGCGGCTGTGTCCCCGACCAGCGCGCCAGAGCCTCCAAAACATCGGGGCTCGCAAGTTCGGCGGCCACCACCAGCGACGGCGTACCTTTCGAGGGGCGAACCAGAACGGGCAGGCCACGCCGAAGCTCCGCGGCAGCACGGTCGACGGCAACCGCCGCCCCAAGCAGCCGCTCGGCCAGGGTCGCTTTCGCGTTCACAGTTCCGCGAGCGCGCGTCTTCCGCCTTTTGCGCGCTATCGATTTCATGCCTCTCCCGCTCTCCAATCTGGACCTGCTATAGCTTAGACAGAGACCCTCGCAAATCACCGGCCGCACAAACCTATGACCACGCCCCGACGCGTTCTCCTCGTCGACGACGACAACGCCCTCCGCGAATCCCTAAAGGAACAGCTGGACTTGCTGGCGGAGTTCATCGTCGTCGATGCGGCAACCGGCGCCGCCGCATTGGACAAGGCGAAAACGGAGTTGCCGGACCTCGTCATCCTGGACGTGGGGCTGCCAGACCTCGACGGCCGCGAAGTCTGCCGCCTGATGCGCAAAGGCGGTGTGCGCTGCCCGATCATTATGCTTACCGGCCACGTTACCGAATCCGACGAAGTCTTCGGGCTTGAAGCTGGCGCAAACGATTACGTCACGAAACCCTTTAAATTCGCCATTCTCTTGGCCCGCATCCGCGCGCAATTGCGCAGCCACGCACAAAGCGAAGACGCGGTTTTCAAGATCGGTCAGTACTCGTTCCGCCCGTCGGCAAAGCTGCTGACGGGACCGAACAACACGAAGGTCCGTCTCACCGAGAAAGAGACCTCGATCCTCAAATTCCTCTATCGCGCGGGCGATAAAGTCGTCGGTCGTGAAGTGCTGCTGCATGAGGTCTGGGGGTACAATCCAGCCGTCACGACGCACACGCTCGAAACGCACATCTACCGCCTGCGCCAAAAGATCGAGAACGATCCGACGCATGCGAAATTGCTTGTCACTGAAAGCGGCGGCTATCGCCTCGTGCCATGACTGAAGATGCGCTCCAGGTTGCCGAGCGGTTTTTCAGTGCCATTGAACGCGGCGACATCGAAGCGGTGAAGGCGATCTACGCCCCCGACGCGCGCATCTGGCACAGCCACGACTTGAAGGAGCAATCGGTCGAGGAGAACCTGCGGTTCTCGGTTGGATGTCGCGCAATCTGCCGAACCGCCGCTACCATGTGCACCGCCGGGTCGCGATCCCGGGAGGCTTCCTCCAACAACACACGCTTGAGGCAACAACACAGGGCGGTCCGTTTACTATGCCGGCCTGCATCGTTGTGCTGGTCAAGGACGGCCGGATCTCCCGGCTGGAGGAATACCTGGACTCTGCCCGCGTGGCCGAGCTTGGGCGTTTGGCGAGCGGCAAAAGCGCCACGGCAGCCGGTTCTACCCCCAACCCCCCTTGAAACTGGCTGAAAGGCCTATTATACACTTCACACTATCATCTGATTACTCATGGGGAGCACCTATGACCACCCTGATCGCGAAGTTCATCTTGGCAGCCGCCCTGGCCGTTGCCTCGGGCGTCGGACTCATTGGTCTCTCCGGCTTAATCATCTTTGCGGATCTGAAGGCGCCCGAGCCGGCGTCGATGCTGCAGACGCAGCCGTTGAGCAGCGGTACGCAGCTGCCATTCACAGGACGATAATTTCATGAGCCTTCTCGCCAAATTGGCCGTCGCCAGCGTTGCTGTCGGCGT
>JANNEL010000249.1:0-5107 GCA_031378595.1 Alphaproteobacteria bacterium | reverse complement strand
ACGATCGAGCGCATGGTATTGCTCGAAGCTGGGCGGGGCGCGCCATGAAGGGGTACTCGCTGCTCGAACTGGTGATCGCGCTGGCGCTGCTTGGGTTCATCGCGGTCGCGATATCTGGCGGCGTTCGTTTCGGCGCGCGCGCCTGGGAGGTGAGCGACGCAAAGGTTGAGGCGGTCGAGCGCGTTCAGGGCGCGCAGAACTTGCTGCGTACGTTGTTGCAACGGGCGATGCCGCGCGAGCTTGATCCGTCGTTTGCGGTCGATCTCGATCTTTTTCGCGGCACGGCGGGCACGTTGTCTTTCACAGCGGCGGCTCCTTCGGCGTTCGGCGCGGAAGGTTTAACGCGCTTTGACTTGCGGGTTGAAGGCGAGCCTGGGGCGCAGCAATTGCTGCTCTCGTGGCAAGGCGCGAACAAAGCATTGCCGGCGCGAACGCAGGCGCTGATCACCGGCGCGTCATCGATCGGGATTTCGTACGCGGCCCGTGAAGGCTCCGCATTGCGCTGGACGGATCGTTGGATGGATCAATCTGGGGCGCCACGGCTTGTGACGATCCGTGCGGCGTTTCCCGCGAAGTCGGCGCAGCATTGGCCGCCGCTGGTCGTGCGCACGCGTATAACGCAAGATCCGCTTTGCCTCTATAATCCCGATACGTTCGGGTGTCCGCATGCGTGAGCCGATCACGATTGATCTTGGCGCGCCGGCGAAGGCTTCCGATCTGCCGGCCATGGCCGGCAGGTTCTTCGCCTGGTGGGGCAGCGAGTTGCGCGCCTTGCTGCCGTGGCAGCAGGAGGCGGTGAGCGCGCCGCGGCAAGCGACGCTTTATGCGCGGCAGGACCGGTGGTTCTTGCGACCGGGTCCGGACGCTGCGGCGGTGCCGCTCGACACGTCGCTCAGCGACGCGGATTTGGCCGAGCACATCCTGCATGCGGCGAACGGCGCGCCGCTGTCGCGCCTGCAGCTTTTGTTGCCGCGGGAGTTCGTGATTACCCGGCGTCTGGAGCTGCCGCAGATGACGCTGGCGAACGCGCGTCAGGCGGTAGAGTTACAGGTCGATCGTCTATCGCCGTTTAAGGCCGACGCGGTTCGCACAGCCACGCGTATTGCTGGCTACGACGCCGAGAAGGGGGCGATGCATGTCGATGTCGCGATCGTGCCGCTGGTGCGTGTGCGACCGGTCGAGCAGCGGCTGCGCGCGCTCGGTCTCACGCCCGCGGGTGTGGATGTCGAAGGCGAGAACGGCATTGGCCAGGGCTTTGCGCTTGGCGAGCCGCTGGGTGCCGATGACGTGCGCCGCGGTCGCGTTCTGAATGCGGGGCTTGCGACGGCGGCGGCGGTTGTTTGGGGCTTGGCGGTCACCGCGTGGGGGCAGGCGGGCGAGGGCGACATTCGATCATGGGAAGCGCGCGTTGCGGCGCTTCGGCCGGCGGCTGAGCACGGCGCAGCATTGCGCCAGGACATCGAGGGCATGATCGTGCCGATCGCTCGTGCGAACGCGCATGATCCAGCGGCTGTCTTAAATGTCCTGGATCAGCTGACGCATTTGTTGCCCGATAATGTGCAGATCCTTGACCTGAAGATCGAAGGCAATGCGGTGCAGCTTTCGGGCATCGCCAAGAGCGCCCCAGATTTGATCGGTGTTCTGGAAAATGCCACGTCGTTTAAAAATGCGAAATTCGTCTCGCCGGTGGTGCGGTCGAGTGGGACGGGGGTCGAGCGCTTCGACATCGCGATGCAGCTTGAGGGCGCGGCTCCATGAGGATCACGCTGTCGCCGTTTCAGCAACGTTGGTTGGCGCTGGGTTTGTTGGCGCTCACGGTCGTGATCGTGTTTGTTTTGGTCGTCGCGCCGGTTTGGGAGTCGGTCGCTCGGCAAGAAGAACGTGTTGCGATGCTGCGCGAGCAAGTCGCGAAACTGCAGGCGCTTGCCGATGCGACACCGCAGTTGGAGGCGGCGGCGCGCCAGATGAGCGCGAATGCGGATGTGCAGGCTTTAGCCTTTGCCGGCGCGCCCGGCGTTGCTGTTGCGGAACTTCAGTCCACACTCACGAGAATTTTCTCCGCGTCCGGCGCCACGGTGACGAGTGGTCAAGCCGCCACCGATCGGCCCGATGCGCCGGCTGGCGAAATTGGGGTGCAGTTGACGGTCGAGGCGGATATCGCCGCGCTTGTGCAAGCGCTCCACGAGATTGCGGTTTCGCGACCGCTGCTCAGGATCGAGAAAATCAGCGTTCACGAGCCCGATGCCGAGTTCGCCGCGGCAGTGCCAGTTGGACCCGCGCCCAACGTCGCGAACAAGCTGATCGTCGACTTGGTCGTGTCGGCCCAGACAAGGCGGGGGTCGTAATGGGGGCGGATGGCGCGCTCACGCGGTGGCTCTGGGCCCTGGTCGGTGCGGGCTTGGTTGCGCTTGTGGCGGCCTTCGTGCCGTCGCCGTTGCGCGTGTTCGATCTCTTCGATGCGCCCGCGACGATTTCGGTGCGCAAGCCGCCGCCATTGAAGTTGCGCGATATGCCGCCGGCATCCGCCTTTGCTGAGATCGTCGCGCGGCCGATCTTCAATGCAGGGCGAAAGCCCGATCCGGCGACGCGTTCCGCAACCACCACGGTGGGTGCGATCGGTATGGATCAGGGCGATCTCTCGGAGTTTCGCCTGGTCGGCATTGTCGTGGACAGCACGACGCAACGGGCCATCGTGGAGCGCAGCGGATCGCCCTCGATGCGGTTGGCGCCGGGCGACCGGCTGGCGGGTTGGCGGATCGACAAGATCGATGCGGCAGGGATCGTTGCGAGTAAAGACGCGCGTTCGATACGCATCGGGATTCCGAAGGCTCGTCCGCGGCCGCCCGGAACGACGGCACCCTAGATTTTCGAAGCGGCACGGGCCGCACCGCTAGCGTGTCTTTGCTTGCGTGTATCAACCCTGAGTGGCCAGCATAGCTCGTCAAGTGCGCTGCGATTCGTGCGCTTGAGGGGATGACTGGGACATTTTAGGGGACGGGATGACATCGCACCGCGATGCCAGCGGACGTTTGAGAAATGCCGTAGGCGGCATTCTGCTCGCCGTTATGCTTGCCGCGTGTACGCCGGAGCGGCCCGTCATCATGACACCGCCTCCTGAAGTTCGTGCGCCTGCACCAAGCGTCCGCAGCAACGAGCCGGTTGTCATTTCAGGCGACGAGGACTCCACCGATCCGAAGACGGTGATCTTTCCGGCAGAAGGCGTGCAGATACCGCCGCGCGCGCACGCGCAGGGTTCGACGGGACCAGGCGATGTGACGATCGATTTCGCGGACGCAGATGTCAGGGATGTTGTGCGTGCGGTTCTTGGCGACTCGCTGAAGGTCGCGTTTCAGATCGATCCAGCGGTGCAAGGCCGCGTGACGTTGAAAACGAGCGCGCCGCTTCGGAGAGATGACGTGATCTCCGCGCTAGAGACGGCGCTCAAGGTCAACGGCGCCGTGATCGTGTATGCGAACAACGTCTACAACATCGTCCCGGCGACCGAAGCGCAGAAGCGGACCGACGGATTCGAAATCGCGGGCACTGCGCGTGCACGCATGCCCGGGTTTGGGATCGAAATCGTACCTCTGCGGTTCATCGCGGCGGGCGAGATGAAGAAGGTGCTGGAGCCTATCGCACCGACCGGAGGCATCCTCAGCGTCGATGCCACGCGCAACCTTTTGATCCTTTCGGGAACCAGCCCCGAGCGGACTGCGATGCTGGATACCATCCGGTTGTTCGACGTCGACTACATGCGTGGCATGTCCTATGCGTTGGTGCGGCCTGATCATGTTGACGCGCCGCAGTTGGCGCAGGAACTGACGCGCGTGTTTGCCTCCGTGAAGGGGCCGGGCGCCAGCTTGCTGCGCTTCGTGCCGCTGTCGCGTGTGAATACGCTGCTCATTGCTTCACCGAGTTCCGCGCTTCTGAGGGACGTGTCGAAATGGGTGACGCGCCTTGACGTGCCGCCGCGCGGGCCGGGGCGGCGCATCTATTACTATCGCCTGCAGAACGCGAAAGCGGAGGATGTGGCGCGCGCCTTGGCATCCGTTTATGGGAGCGGTGCCGTTGATCTTTCGAGCATCCAAACGGAACCTGAGGATCAGCCCTCCGTGGACGGGTTCGAGACCGGCGTCGATGCGCCGCCGCCACCGAATCCGAACGCAACGCCGCCCGCGGCTGCCGCGACGCAGTCTCGCACCGAAGGTTTGCGTGGCAACGACAGGGGGCCACACATCGCGATCGATCAGGCCAACAACGCGTTGATCGTGCGTGCGGATGGGACGGAATACGCGTCTCTCGAGCGTTTTTTGCGCGAGATCGATGTGGCACCCGATCAGGTGTTGATCGAAGCGACGATTGCCGAAATCACGCTGAACGACGAATTGAAGTACGGCGTCGAGTGGTTTTTCAAGAACGCGGATCAATCGTTCAAGCTGAGCAAGAGCGGCACGATCAGCAATTTCTTCCCGGGCTTCGCGTTCCGCTACACAGTGCCCGACGTCGATATCGCGTTGAGCGCGCTCGGAACAGTCACCGATGTCAAGGTGATTTTCTCGCAAAAGCTGCTGACCTTGAACAACAAGATGGCGATGCTGCAGGTCGGCGATCAGGTGCCGATCATCACGCAGACCGCGACGGGTGTCAGGACGGCCACGGATCTGACTGTCGTGAATTCGGTTCAGCTACGCGATACCGGCATTTTGCTGCGCGTTACGCCGCGGATCGGGAAGAGCGGGACGGTCTTCGTGGACGTCAAGCAAGAGGTCAGCAACGCGGTGACGACCGACACCTCGGACATCGATTCACCTACCATCCAGCAGCGCAAGATATCGAATACCATTGCGGTTCAGGATGGCGACTCGATCGTGCTCGGCGGCTTGATCCGCGACACCCAAACCTATGGCGACAGCGGTATCCCGTATTTGAAAGATGTGCCTGTTCTGGGCAAATTGTTCGGAACCACGGACGTGAAGGGCGACCGCACCGAGTTGCTGGTATTCCTGCGCCCGCGTATCGTGCGTAGTGCCGCTGCTGCGCGCGAGATGACCGAGGATTTGCGCAACGGTTTCCGCGGCCTCGGCGACCTGTTGGAGACGGACCGTGT
>JANNEL010000200.1:0-9134 GCA_031378595.1 Alphaproteobacteria bacterium | reverse complement strand
GGACATCAAGCTCGACGTGACGATCGTCGCAGGTCGCTGATCATCGCGGGCTGAATAGACATCCAACCCTTGAGCCGCTGCGTGACATCGGTCTTGTCACGCAGAGGTTTGATAGGGGCTGATCGGCGTCCGCGGATTCGTGTAGGTGCGGCCAAGTTCGTGCGAAACTTGACGTTCGTTCACTGAATCTCGCTCCCAAGCCAGATTCGCAGCAACGTCAACGTCACAGTACGGCAAGTGTTCGTTGAGCCGGCAGTATCTGGCGCAAGGCTTCAACGATACGTTCTGGAAGACACGGCTTCTGAAGGCAAAGCGCGCCCGAAAACATACTCCGTTGCTGACTAGGCAAATAACCTGAAACGACGACAAAAGGCAGTCCGCGCGCGCTCAGCGCCGCGGCAGCGGGGCCCGCGTCGACGCCCGCCAGATTGGCGTCAAGGACGGCAGCATCGAAGGAGCCCCTCTCGATAATTGCCAGCGCCGCCTCAAGTCTTGCCGCCACTCCGGCGATCCCGTAACCGGCATCGACCAGGAATTCTTCGAGAGCGAACGCGAGCATTGGCTCGTCCTCAACAATGAGGATGCGCGCTTTATGCCGGTCGTCGCGTATCGTCGAACAATCGCTCATTTCGTCCGCCAGCGTTACGTCAACGCGTCCTTAATCGGAGCGCTCAACTTCCAGGAAAACCCTGCTGCCGCATACTTGATCTCGGCGATGCCCTGAACCGCCGCCTCCGCCAAACGTCCAATCACGATCTGGCCGAAGCCCACCCGTGCGGGCACGTCAACTCTTGGGCCGCCGTCCTCCAGCCAGGTCATCGAAAATCTCGGTTCCGTGTCTGCCGTGACCTGCCAGCTGATGCGCACCCGCCCCTCATCGTTCGATAGCGCCCCGTACTTGGCGGCGTTGGTCGCGAGCTCATGCAGCGCCATGCCTATCCCCTGGGCGGCGTCGGCCCTCAATTGCGCCGGAGGGCCAGCGAGTAGCACGCGCTTGCCAAACAGATCCTTGAAATGGGCAAGCTGGGCCGCAATGAGGTCCGATACATCAACACCCTGCCACTGGCTTTTAACCAGCAGATCCTGGCCGGCCGCCAGTGCGCCGATGCGCTCGTACAAGCGCGCCGCGGCAGTTTGCGTGTCGCCATGTTTTACGGTTTGCTGGGCAACCGCTTGCACCACCGCGAGTAGGTTCTTGGCGCGATGATTGACCTCCGCGATGAGCATCTTAACGTGCTCCTCCGTGCGCTTGCGGTCGGTAATGTCGCGGATGTTGCATTGGATGACAGGGCGGCCGTTCTCATCATATAGGTTGGCCACCACTTCGACTTCTCGATGTTGTCCGGTGTGACTCTCGAGCGGCAAATCATCGTAGCGCACTTGGCTCGTCCGCTTCAGATTGCGAACCATTTCCTGACTCGCAGCCTGGTCCTTGAGTAAGCCGATTTCATAGAGTTCCTTCCCGACCAATTGGTCATGCGGGTAACCCAGCAGCATTGTCATGAATGGATTGGCTTCGACGATTTTACGCGTGTCGGGATCGATGATGAGCACCCCATCGTGCGCGGCTTCAAAGAGACGGCGGTAGCGTATTTCCGAAACCTGTACCTTCTCCTCTTGCAGCTTGCGCTCCGTCATGTCGCGGATGACGGAGAGCAGGCCGCTCGGCTCTCCCGCAAGATTCCGAAGCACGGTGATTCCCGACTCGACATTCAACTTGCGGCCGTCGTGCCTGACGTGGACGTTTTCGCCGCGCCACTCTCCACACTCGCGCAGGGCGGTATTTGAAACGGCCTCTTCATCGGGATGCAGCCAGCGCGATTCATAGACATCGGACAATACTTGTCCGAGGCCGCGGGAGGCGGCGAAGTCGTATAGGCGTTCGGCGGCGGCATTGAGGAACGAGATACGCATTTCGCCATCGACCGCTATGACCGCATCGCTGACCTGAGCGAGCATTTCGCCCCGCATGCGGTTCGCTTCGGCGTCTTGGCCTTGGAGCGTGTAGACCTGCGGTCCGACAACGGTCTCGATCACGAGCGCATCGACCTCACCGTTGCGAATCGCGCGAAGTGTCTCCTCCGAATCACCCAATCGCCTGTGCAGATCGGCATTCTCTGCGAGTAGGGCCGCCCTGGAGGGCGATTTCATTAGCATGGGGGCGTAGCAGGTCTTGCGACCGGCGCCTGCTCGGTCACCTCACGAAGATCGAGCCCGAGTAAGAAGCGTTCGGACTGCGACATGTCGCCGACAAACCGGCGAACGGGTAGCGGCAACGTCTGGATCAGGGTCGGTGCGGCGAGAATCTGCTCGCTTTTTGCCAGCAACGGATGTTGGGAAAGGTCCACGACTTCCAGATCGTAGCGTCCGTTCAGGTGCTCTTCGCAAATCTTGCGGAGGTTCGAGATTGCGCGGACGGAACGCGGTGAGGAGCCGGTTACATAGAGCCGGAAGACGTAGACGGCGTCCGCGTGCGCCGCCACGCCGGCTGCCTTGCCGCCAGTGTCGGCTGAAAAGGGCGCTTTCTTGTTCATGGCGTGTCAGATCCGGACCGGCTGCACGTCGAGGCCGACGAGCACGCGGCTTTCGTTAGAAAGGTCGCCGATGATTTTCTTGATCGGCTCAGGCAGGCGGCGCACGAGCGTCGGCACTGCCAGAATCTGGTCACCAGCGGCGAGCTGCGGGGTCTTCGTCAGGTCGATGACCTCGATGAAATACTGACCGGCTAGATGCGTCTCGCAGATGCGTTGCAGATTGGCGATGGCTGTCAGCGACTTCGCGGTTTGGCCGGCAACGTAGAGGCGCAGTTGGAATCTTGGGGAGCCGGCCGATCCTTGATCGAACGCCGGTGAAGCGTGCGCGTTCATCGCTTTTCCCTCGTGTTGCCGTTGGGTCTGTTCGAATCGCGACGCTGTTGGGCCATCGCATCGGTGGTTAGGTGTGTGGCCCTTTCCTGCAAAGACTCCTGCGACACTACGAATTGCACCTCCTCGGTCTCTACCTCCGCCTCGGCCTGCAGTGCGGCGATCTGCGCTTCGATCGCTTTTCTTTTGCTAGCCAACTGCCGCAGTTTGCGTTCGTGCTCTTGCCCGCGCGTCGTGAAGGCGGCGAGCTCTTGCGCTTCCTGCGAGACGCGTGCGCTGCCGGTTAGAACGCGATCACCGCCGAGGTAGACATCCACCAGATCGATTCCCTTGTCGCTCAGGATGAACTCGCGCACTTGATTCGAATGCGGCATGCCCCGCGATTTCCGCACAAAGACCGTGCGGTTGCGCTCACCGTTGAACTCGATATTGCGAAGCAGTATCCACGTGTCCATGAGCGAAGACACGCTGGTCTGTGAATCCTCAGGCGCTGCGTCTCCACCGGCCGTCAAGATTGTGAAGAGAGCCGTGATCTGCTCTTTCTTCAAAAAGTCGATGAGCCGCATGAGTGTCGGCTTCACCTCCGCGTCGTGGTGCGCCATGAAGAGATCGGTGATCGGATCAATGGCAACCACTGTCGGGCGAAAAGCGCGAACCGCGTCGTGCATCGTCACCAGATGCTGCTCGGGACCTTGCAGCGTCGGGCGGGAGGAATGAATTTCGAGCAACCCCTTCTTCATCCAGCGCTCAAGGTCGATGCCGATGGAGCGCATGTTCCGCACGATTTGCGCGTTCGACTCCTCGAAGGCGAAGAACAACGCCCGCTCCCCGCGTTGACAGGCGGTTTCGACAAACTTCGCCGCGACGCTGCTCTTGCCGGTGCCAGGCGAACCCGAAACGAGCACGCTGCTGCCCTGAAAGTAGCCTTGGTCGCCCAGCATTTCGTCCAAGCGCGCGATACCCGTGGGAACGCGCTTCGTGGAAACCTGATGATCGAGCTGGAGCGAAGTGATCGGCAGAACGGAAAATCCGTGCGCGCCGATTAGGAATGGGTACTCGTTCATGCCGTGAGCGGTGCCGCGATACTTAAGCACGCGAAGGCGGCGCGTGGAAATTTGCTCCTGGATGCGCTGGTCGAGGACGATCACGCAATCGGCCACGTACTCCTCAAGGCCGTAGCGTGTGATCGCATTGCCTTCGCCTTTCTCGCCCGTGATGATCGCGGTCATGCCGCGATCCTTCAGCCAGCGGAAAAGACGGCGCAACTCCGACCGGAGCACGGCTTCATTGGGCAGGCCGGCGAAGAGCGCCTCGACTGTGTCGAGGACCACGCGTTTGGCGCCGATGGAATCAATGGCGTGCCCCAGCCGAATGAAGAGCCCTTCGAGATCGTATTCGCCGGTCTCTTCGATCTCGCTCCGCTCGATATGGACATGGTCAAGCGCAATCAGTTTCTGCGCCGTCAAAGCAACCAAATCGAAGCCCATCGAGCGGACGTTGGCGGTGAGTTCGGCCGCATTTTCCTCGAACATCATGAACACGCCCGGCTCGCCAAACTGTGTCGCCCCGCGCACGAGGAATTCCATGGCAAGCATTGTCTTGCCACATCCCGCGCTGCCGGATATGAGCGTCGGCCGGCCGGTCGGTAGACCACCGCCCGTTATTTGATCGAGCCCCTCAATACCGGTTTGAGCTTTTGAAAGTGTCGGGCTGCTTTCGTCCAGTTTGCTCGTCATTGATGGCCACCGATGGAACCACCGTGGCCGCGCGGTCGATGCGGTCTCGCTGATCGCTGTACGGACGTAGGACCGCTCGACGCACCGGTCCGGTGCAGATTCCGACCGGGACCCGTGTCACCGGGCCTGAGGTTTCTGGCGATCAAGTGGAACGCAGGCGGGATCAGCGTCCAAATGTGGTTTTTGGGCGTAGTTTGTATGGAATGGGGCACACGGGCTCCTGCAACGGGCGGGAGCTCAATGTCTCTCTGCTAGCCACGCGCCATTCGGAACGGCCAGTGCCAAGCTAAACGCGCGAAACGACCGAAGGTTGCCGTCGAACACCAATTTGGCCACGGTCGCAGGAACCCGAGTGCCAACCAGCGCATCAAAAGCACAATAGATCGGCTTAGCGCTAAACATTGCCAATGACCGCTTTTCGGCGAAAAATCGCGGGATCGCAAATGCATGAGTATGACGAATACTGCGCCGCCCCAAAACAACGTCATCGTAACGCATCCACAGACTCCAGTATTCCTGCCTTCGACGAACCGCTTGTCGGCTCCTTCGCGCGGCGGTTTTGAACGCATTCTAAGCACGCT
This sequence comes from Alphaproteobacteria bacterium, assembly GCA_031378595.1. GTDB lineage: Bacteria > Pseudomonadota > Alphaproteobacteria > Micropepsales > Micropepsaceae > SZUA-430. The sequence continues at coordinate 3,953 of JANNEL010000200.1, read as the reverse complement.
GTCACGCGTTGCGACATGCTGCGGCGCGTGTGCAAGGACTTCAAGCCTTGGATGCACAAGCGTTTTCTGGCAACTGCGTCCAGCTGAGTAGTGGCTATGCAAACGGTTGAAAACGGGCGAGGGTTTACCCCGTCCGTGACTTCGAATCTCGACCCTCACGGCATGGCTTCAGAAGAGACCAAGCGCGCATGCTCAAAGGCACATGCCATTGCGGGTCCCTTAGCTGGACGTTCGAGGGCGATCCGGGTTCCGTGACCGCTTGCAACTGCACGCGGGCTCGACTCGTTCGACGATCTGCCGCGTGACAGTCGTTGCGTGCGCGATCTGTGGTTCTAGACTACTAGATGCCGCGTTTGTTCTTCTTCGTGGGCGATACGATTGACCGCAAGCGTAGCGGGTTCGTCCGCCGCTACGCCGGTGCCTTCGGAGCGTCCTGCCATGCGACAAGCTGGCCGCGACAAGTGTTCCCTTGAATGTATTATGTTTCCAACTTATAGTAGCGTTTTCCCCGACCTTCGGGACGGCGGCTGCGACTTGACAACTGAATCAGGGCAGCACCAGTTCGTGGCGCGGCGCGTGTGGATGTTTGTTGCTAATTCTTTCCTTCCGCCGTTCATAACCGGCGATCATTACGCTTGCGGTCCGGACGCCATTTGAGACAGCGGCACACCGAACTGGCACATCCGACCCCTGTCTCGCTTGTCTCGCATCGAATGGCCGTGTTCCGCGGTTATCCCGGCACGGGGCGCGACGATAGGCTCTGCGAAATGGCACACCCGATTTCGCGGTGTCCTTGTCTCGCGTCGCGCGAGGCGAGCGGGCGCCGGGGTTATTCGCTGCGGTAGGCCGTCCAGGTCAATGTCAGGCCGCCGCCCGCGTTTGGGCTTCCGTTCGAGAGGCCTGCAAGCGCGTAGACGTTGAGCCGCAAGTCGTCCGTTAGATTGTGACGCACATAGACCGTGACGTCGGCCGGATCTGGCGAGGTGTCGAAGGCTGCTTCGCGCCAGGAGAACGACGCGCCGAGTTGGGTTTCTTTGGTCAAATCCGTCGAGACGCCGGCGCCGAAGGTCATGCCGTCTTCGCGCGGGCGTGCGGCGGAGCTTCCCAAAAAGCGATAGCCAGCTTCAACGTAGGTGGTCAGGCTTTGGAATTCTTTCGTGAGCGTTGCGGCGAGCGAGGTGTCGACTTCGCCACTGCCGAGACCGCGGTCCTCGTCGCCGGTGGGCAAGCGAACGCGACCCATCAGGTCTAGGAAGAGTTTTTCCGGCTTCCACGCGAACATGTAGGTCGCCGAGAGCGATACGTCGCCGATGCCGCTGACCATGCGGGAGGTGCCGCCGCCGCCGACTTCGCCGTCGTCGGTCACGCTCGCCGGACCGTCGATTTCCAGGAAGGGCACGGTCACCTTGAAGGCGAGCGGCGACATCACGTAGCGCGCGGAGACGAATTCGTACCAAACGGTGGTGTCTTCCGGATCGCCGTAGTCGCCGACGGAATATTCGCCGCCGGCGGCGAATGTGAGCTTGTCGGCCTGTGCCAGCGGCACCCCGCTGAGTAGGCAAATCGCGGCTGCAAACAGCCGAATCCTTATTCCGTCCATGAGCGCCCCGTGTTTTTATCCCCGTTAGCGACGAATCGTGCGCCGCCTTTCACAATGAAGACGCGGCAGCTAGTATCGGGTGTCAAGCAAACCGCCTTTCTTGGCGGCGCGAACGGGCCGCTGAAACGCTCTTCCGGGTGAATGCGAATGCTGAAGTTTATCGGTCAGGCTTTTGTTTTGTCGGGGCTATTTTTTAGCGCCGGTCTGACTGTGTCCGTTGGGCCAGCGTCGGCTGCGTCGGTTTTGAGCCCGGTTGTAGCGGGTGAGTTTGCGAAACTAGGACGCGGCATTGCTGACGTTACTCTGACGGATGAGTCGGGTCGCGCTGTGCGTTGGCAGGAACTGGGTGGGAAGCCCCGCGCGCTGTTCTTCGGCTTCACGCATTGCCCGGTGATTTGTCCGGTGACGGTGTGGGAGTTGGACGCGGCGCTCAAGAAGATCGGCAAGACGGCCGATGCGGTGCAGGTGATGTTCGTGTCGCTCGATCCTGAGCGCGACACGCCTACGGTGCTCAAGTCCTATTTCTCGAGCTTTGGCGGCCGTGTTCGCGCTTTGACGGGGGCGATGGCCGATGTCGATCGCGTGGCGAAGGCATTCGAGGTCGTGCGCGAGCGCGTTGCGCTGCAGGACGGCGACTACACGCTCGACCATACGGCGGCGGTGTTCCTGCTCGATGGGAGTGGCGCCGTCGTGGATACGCTCGCTTACGGGACGCCGCAGGACGTAATCGTCAAGCGGTTGGAAAATTTGATTGGCCGGGCGGCGGTAAGAAAGAATTAACGGCGGAAGCCGACAACTCGGCGCTAGCGTCGGGATGGAGTGTTGTGCCCAGTTTTGCGTATGAGGCCGCCGGCCCCGATGGCGCAATCGGGCGCGGTGTCATCGAAGCGCCAAACCGCAGTGCTGCGGTCGAGCGGATTCTGGCCTTAGGCCGGACGCCGCTGCGGATCGTCGAGCAAGGTGGCACGGCGTCCGGGTTTGCTCCGACGCGGCTCATGCCGGAATTTGGAATCGCGAACGATCGTCTGACATTGCTGCGCGAGTTCGGCGCGCTGTTGCAGGCGGGGTTGAGCGTCGAACGCGCGCTCACTGCGATGCGGAGTCTGACGACGCGCACGCGAGCCAAGCGGGCCGTGCAAGGCATGCTTGAGGGCCTGCGTGCTGGCGAGCCGTTGTCGGGCGCGATGCGGCGGGCCGGGTCGCTGTTTCCGGAACCGATGCGGCGGCTTGTGGCTGCGGGCGAGGCGAGCGGGCGCTTGCCCGAAGTGATGGCGCGACTTGCGGTTGGCGAGGCACGCAACAAAGAGCTTTCGGATCGCGCGGTTTCGGCGATGATTTACCCGGCGTTGCTTGTCGTCGTGATGATCATCGTGCTTGGGATCATTTTCACGACCGTCATTCCGCGCCTGGCGCCGCTCTTCGAGCAAAGCGGAGACGCGTTGCCTTGGCCGACGGCGGTGCTGGTGGCGGTGTCGCAGTTCCTGAACGCGTACGGCACGGTGTTTTTCATCGCGGTCGTCGCGGCGCTGGGTGCGCTTCTCTATGGGTTGCAGCAGCCCGGCGTGCAGGTGGCATTGGGGCGGTGGGCCTTGCGCTCGCGGTTTTTGCTCGACATCCCGCGGGGCATGCATGCGGCGCAGTTCGGGCGCAACGTTGCGATGCTGCTCGCCGGTGGCATGCCGCTCAATCGCGCGCTCGAAACGGCTCAGGCGGCGGTGGCGAACGTGCATCTGAAGCAGCGGCTATCGGGTGCGATCGAACTGGTGCGCCAGGGCAAGTCGTTGAAAGCGGCGCTCGATGCGAGCGATACGTTGCCCAGGGTGCTGGTCGAGTTCGCCGGCGTTGGCGAGGAGACGGGCAAGCTTGGTGTTATGCTGGACCAGGCCGCCGACATTCTCGATCGCGACGTCCAGACGAAGCTCGATAGGCTTTCCGCGTTGCTGCTGCCGGCAGTGACGATCGTGTTGGGTCTTGTCGTGGCCGGGATCATGAGCGGGGTCGTGAGCGGCATTCTGGCTGCAAACGAGATCGCGTTATGACCCGGGGCTATTCGCTTCTCGAGTTGATCGTGGTGCTGGGCATCATGGCGCTGGTGATCGTTGTTGCGACGCCCACGGTGCAAGCGTCCGTCGAGCGCATGACGCTTCGCTCCGATGCGCGGACTGTGATGACGGCGCTCAGGCGATTGCGCGAAGAGGCGCTGGACCAGCAGGCGGACCTTTCGCTCAGCGAATCTGGCGGTGCTTCGAACGAGATTGCGGTGTCGAGCGGTGAGACGATTGCGTTGACGCCGGGAACAGCGGCGCGCACACGGGGCCTTGTCATCGCATGGGACGGAACGATTTCGGGAACG
>JANNEL010000188.1:0-2933 GCA_031378595.1 Alphaproteobacteria bacterium | reverse complement strand
GAGCGTGCGTTCCGGCTCTATCGCTCACGCGGGTTTCTGCCGGTGGTCACGTTGTGCGGGTTCGAGACGGCCGGCGGACGCGGTGGCGATGCACCGATCGTCGAGGTCAGCCGCGAAGACGGCGCGCAGTGGGCGACGGCGCTCGCACGCGACGACCGCATGCCCCTTCCGTGGCAAACCACAGGCGCCGCGATTGCGCGCGCGCAGGCGACGCAACGCATCTGGCGGCTGGCCGAGGCGCAGGTGGCGTGGCTCGAGAGTGCGGACACGATCACCGTACGGAGCCTGCTTGATCGCGATGCTGCGTATGCGGATGCGACGCGCCTGCTCGGCGTGCTCGCGCATCGGTTCCCAGCACACAAGCTACGCGCGCCGCAAATCCACCGCGAGACCGGCCCGGCCGACGCGTTCGAGCGTGCAGGTTGGACGCGCTCACCGATCTATCAGTTTTTGATGCGGTGCGTGCTTAAGGAGGTTTAGGATGACGTGGATTCGTTTGGCGCTCGGGACCGTTCTGGCGACAGCGAGTGGATTCTTTTCCACCTCTGTTTCGGCCGCGGCTTGGCGAACGATTGCGTGCAAGCGCAACGCCGAAGCCAATCTATGATATGTTTCTGAAGAAATATGTCTTGCAAAACATCTTGCCGGCTGATATTGAGGCGAAATGGCATCTTGGGTTGTGCTCTTTCACGAGGAATTCCTTCCCGAGTACGAGACACTGCCTGAACCCGTTCAGAACGAGTTGTTAGCGAAAGTGCGGCTTTTGGAGGAGTTCGGCCCTTCGTTGCGGCGGCCGCATGCGGACACGCTGAAGGGTTCGAAGCATACGAACATGAAGGAACTGAGGTTCGAGGCACAGGATGGGGTTTGGCGCGCTGCATTCGCCTTCGACCCCGTGCGGCGAGCAATCATCCTGGTCACGGGCGACAAGTCGGGCGGCAGCTCGGATCAGTTTTACCGCGCGCTCATCGAAAGGGCGGACCGGCGTTTTGACGAGCACTTGCGCGTCGTGAAAGGAAAGAAGGACTAGGCGATGGCAAAGACACTGGACGAGATCATGGCGTCATTGCCGCCGGCGCGGCGCAAGGCGATCGAGCGGCGTTCGGCCGAGCTGATCGCGGAGGAAATGACTTTGCGGCAATTGCGCAAGGCGCACGGGCGGACGCAGAAAAAACTGGCGGCGGCGTTGAAGATTTCGCAGGACGGCGTATCGCGCTTGGAGAAGCGGAGCGATCTGCTTTTGTCGACGCTGCGCTCGTACGTCGAGGCGATGGGGGGCAAGCTTACGCTCATGGCGGAGTTCCCCGGAAGCCGCCCGGTCGCGGTGACGGGGTTCGACGAGATGACAACGTCGTCACCACGCCGTCCTAAGCGTGCGCGCAGGTAGTTGAAGGTTCTGCGCCGAAGCTGTCCCTGGGCCTTGATGTCCGCGAAATAGCTCGATGCGCGTCGAGATCGTGCGGCAGTAGCGTGGCAACGGCCGCTTTCAACGCCCGTCCTTTACCCTTCCTTTCGCGGAAGGGCTCTTGGTGCCATATGGCAATCCCGATGCCGCCGCGCTATTGCCGTACGCTGGAGGTTACATGACTCCCGAAGTCGGCGTTTTCTTTGGTGCACTCACGATTGCCTGGCTACTCGTAGCGGCGGCCACCATGCACGCGGTCGCGAACAGCCGCGATCGTGTCGCCGAATTGATTGGTGTAGGAACGGTCGCCTTTCTGATCGTGCAGAATGCTGGCACCATCGGACTTTGGGCCGGTGCCGCCGCCTGTGCAATTACGCTCGTCTATGCAGCGACCTTCGGGTTCCGCGCGCCTCAAGCGCCGCGGGACCAAGATTGAATCCTAGGCCGCCTGTCTCGATTTCGCGCGGATGAGTTTTAGGACTTCGCTTGCGGCTTTCGGGATGTTTGTGCCGGGGCCGAAGATGGCGGCGGCGCCGGCCTTTTTCAGCATGTCGTAGTCTTGCGCGGGGATGACGCCGCCGACCACGATCAGGATGTCGTCAGCGCCCTGCTTTTTCAGTTCGAGGCCGAGTTCGGGAACAAGCGTTTTGTGCCCGGCGGCTTGGCTTGAGATACCGATGACGTGGACGTCGCTGTCGATGGCGTCTTTCGCGACTTCGGCGGGCGTTTGGAACAGCGGGCCGACGTCGACGTCGAAACCTAAGTCGGCGAAGGCGGTTGCGATCACTTTTGCGCCGCGGTCGTGACCGTCTTGACCCATCTTGGCGACCAGCATGCGCGGGCGGCGGCCTTCGTCCTTGGCGAATTGTTCGACTTCGCTGCGGATGCGCGCGAAGCCTTCGTCGCCTTCGTAGGCGGCGCCATAGACGCCGGAGATCGATCTCGTTTCGGCTTGGTGGCGTTTGAAGACCTTCTCCATCGCGTCGGAGATTTCGCCGACGGTCGCGCGGGCGCGGGCCGCTTCGACAGCGAGCGCGAGCAGGTTTGCATCGCCCTTGGCGCCGTCAGTGAGTGCTTTCAGCGCGGCGTCGACTTTCGCTTGGTCGCGCGTGCCCTTCACCTTCTGCAGGCGCGACAGTTGCTGCGCGCGCACTTTGTCGTTGTCGATGTCGCGGACTTCGAGATCGGCTTCGTTTTCGAGGCGATATTTGTTCACGCCGACGATGACCTCGGCGCCGCGATCGATTGCGGCTTGGCGGCGGGCGGCGGCTTCTTCGATTTTGAGTTTTGGCCAGCCGGAGGCGACCGCCTTCGTCATGCCACCCATGGCTTCGACTTCGCCGATGAGGGCGCCGGCGTGCGTCGCCAACGCGTGGGTGAGCGCTTCGACATAGTAGGAGCCGCCGAGCGGATCGACGACGTGGGTCACCTTCGTTTCGGTCTGCAAGATGAGCTGCGTGTTGCGCGCGATGCGGGCCGAGGTTTCGGTGGGCAATGCGATCGCCTCGTCGAACGAGTTCGTGTGCAG
>JANNEL010000167.1:0-1885 GCA_031378595.1 Alphaproteobacteria bacterium | reverse complement strand
GTGGCCGCGAGCACAAGCACACCGTCGTTCGACGCGTTGAAACCATCGAACTCGTTCAAAAACGTCGAGACCATCGACGCTTTGTGATCGCCTTCGCTGAAGCGGCGCCGAGCCGCCAGCGCCTCGATCTCATCGAAGAAGAGTACCGACGGCTTCTCGGTCCGCGCTTGCTCGAACGCATGCGCGAGCCGTTTCTCGGACTCGCCAATCCACATGCTCAAGACTTCCGCAATCTCGACCGAAATGAACTTGGCGTTGCACTCCGCAGCAGTGGCCCGCGCCAACAACGTCTTCCCGCACCCCGGAGGCCCGTACAGCAAAACGCCGCCACCCGCGCGCTTGCGAAAGCGGTCGAACAACGACTTTTTCTCGAACGGCAAAATGATCTTGCGCCGGATCTGCGCTTTCACATCCTCAAGTCCGCCGATGTCGGCAAACGTCACGCGCGGACGGTTCGAAAGCTTCTCACTGTCGTTCGCAGTTTTCGCGCCAGGAATACTCCGCAAATGCGAATGCAACTGCACGACCGCGCCCGACGTCGACCTCCCCGCCCGCTGCATCAGCGCCGCGTCAAGATCGTCCGCGCGCGCGCCTTCGTCCCGTGCGAGCGCTTCGGCATAGCTCTCGCGTTCATCATTTGTACGCCCGAGAGCGATCTGCGCGCGTGCCCGCAACACAAGCGACGCCGCATCACCACCATCGGCCCACCTTAGGACATGCTCGTGACGTCCGTGCGTCGCCAAAAATGACGCAGCCGCCTGCCGGCCGGCCGCATCGATCTCCTCAGGATTTGCCGCCGCCAGATGATCGAGCACCGGTTCCAGATCGACCGCTTCGGCGGCGGCCCGTAACAGCGCGCGTAGAATTGGTGAAGACTTCGGCGCGGTTTGCGCTGCCTCAATCAGGTCGCTGATTTCGCTCATACCGATTTCTGTGCACGCGTTGTGAGGTCCGGACCTTACCATAGTTCCAACGATGGGAATGTTAAGCCAGTCCGCCCTTCGGTGGAGGCCGCCGCTGGTGTTCGAGAACACCGCGCGCCGCTACCACAGCAGTCGCGAACGTCGCCTGCAGCAGGTACCCGCCAGTGGGCGCCTCCCAGTCCAGCATCTCGCCGACGGCGTACACATTCGGCAACGCGCGCAGCATCAAGTTCTCATCCACGGTATCGAGCGGTATGCCGCCGGCTGTCGAGATTGCGCGCGCAATAGGCGCGGTGCCGGTGAGTGTAAGCGGGGCCGATTTGATTTGGGCGGCGAGCGCCTTCGCGTCGCTGGCGAGGCTCGAGCCGTGCGTCTCGCGCAGGAAACTGATCGCGACCGGCGACAGAGCAAGCGCCTTGCGCAAGAAATTCGAAAGACTGTCGCTGCCGCGCGGCCGTGCCAGCTTCGCCGCAACGTCGGCGGAACTCATGTCCGGACGCAGATCGACGGAAACGATCGCGCGGCCTTCGCTCGCAATCGCCTCGCGGAGCACCGACGAAAGCGCGTAAACGGCGCCGCCTTCGATGCCCGACCGCGTAATCAAGGCCTCACCGCGCACCGAACGATCCTCAAGGGTGAGTGCAATTCCTTTCAATGGTTCGCCTTCGAAACGGCGGAACGGTTCGCTCCACGCAGCGGTGAACCCACAATTCGCAGGACGAAACGGCGCCAACGGAACACCGCGTTCGCGGAGAATGTCTGCCCACGCGCCGTTCGACCCAAGTCGCGGCCAACTTGCACCGCCAAGGGCCAGGATCGTCGCGTCTGCGTCGACATGCACCGGCACGCCGTCATGCACGAACGCAAGTCGTCCCGCCGCGTCCCAGCCGCGCCATTCATGCCGCGTCTTGATCGTGACGTTCTGCGCCGCCAAGCGCGCGAGCCACGCGCGCAACAACGGC
>JANNEL010000090.1:0-2243 GCA_031378595.1 Alphaproteobacteria bacterium | reverse complement strand
TGCGAGGCGACCGGCCTCATCGAACGCAACGGGCGCGTCGCCGGCGTGCGGGCGCGCGCGGGCGGCGAAGAGGTTGAGATCGCGGCCGCCCTCACCGTGGCCGCCGACGGCCGCCATTCGGTGTTGCGCCAAGCGGCGGGGCTTGAGGTGATCGACCTCGGTGCACCGATGGACGTGCTGTGGCTCCGCGTTTCGAAACAGCCGGGCGATCCGGCGGAATCGTTCGGCCGCTTCGACGCCGGGCGCCTGCTGGTGCAGATCGACCGCGGCGATTACTGGCAGTGCGCGTTCGTGATTGCCAAGGGTTCGTTCGACGCCGTGCGCGAGCGCGGCGTTGATGCTTTGCGCGCCGAGATTGCGCGCCTAGCGCCGCATTTGGCGGGGCGCGTGAGCGAACTCAAGACTTGGGATGACGTGAAGCTGCTCACCGTCGCGGTCGACCGCTTGAAGCGCTGGCACCGGCCGGGGTTGCTGTGCATCGGCGATGCGGCGCACGCGATGTCGCCGGTCGGCGGCGTCGGCATCAATCTCGCCATCCAAGATGCCGTTGCAGCCGCGAACATTCTCTCAGGTCCGCTCGCGCGGGGCCTCCTGCGCAACACCGACCTCGCGCGCGTGCAAGCGCGGCGGTTGTTCCCGGCGCGCGTGACGCAAGGCGTGCAAGTCGCGGCCCATACCCGGTTGATCGCGCCGCTTCTGGCCGCCAAGGGTCCAATTAAGGCGCCCTTTCCGCTCCGCCTGTTGCAGTGGTTTCCAATGCTGCGGCGCATCCCCGCGCGCCTGATCGGTCTCGGCGTGAGGCCCGAACACGTCCGCTCTGCCGAAACGCGATAACGACTGTTTACCGCCGAGTCTGCGCCGATGGTGCAAATCGTGTCGCCCCTGAAGCTTAATGTGAATTGCACACGTGACCCGATTGGGTGTCGGCTCGGCGAAGGGGAGCCAGGCCATGATTCACCGAATAGTCTTCGTGATTGCACTTTGCGCAGGTGCTGCGGCGGCCAACGCCGCTGACCTGCACTGGAACGGCGCTGGCTGGTACGGGGTCGCCGACGATTATGATTGGGCATGGATCATATCCGGACCGTACCAAGACAAAGCGAGCTGTGACGCTTCGCTGCCGGCAGACAATGAAGATGCCGATTATGACTGCGAGTATTTGTCGACGAAGCCGGGCTGGGATTGAGCGTCCCATCGCGTAGCAGGGATACCTCTATGCGCGTGAAAGTTCTTGTCGTGTCGGGCCTATCTGCACTGAACGTCGCCGTGCTCACAGCGCAGGCTGGGTCGGGTTACGGTGAATTCACGGTGGTCAACCAAACCGGCCAGATCATCGACCTCTATATCGACGATCACTACGGCTGCCGCGCGCTGGCCGGATTGACGTGTTCGACCAACGAACGCGCGGTCGGTCATACGCTCACGGCAAAAGCCGCAGACGGACAGGCAACGTCGCAAGTCATCGAGCTCGATGACGGCGGAACGTTCACGTACACGATCTCGGAGTCTTAAGTCCGAGGTCTTGCAGCCTGCGCTATCGCTCCTGAACGCACATGCTCACTTGGCTGCACCAGCCGCCTTTGCATTTCATTTCGGAAGCGAGGAATTTTTGACCGGCTTTGTCGAGGTTGGGGTTGTCGAGGACGGAGACCGTGGCTTGAGCGCCGCTGCCGGTGAATCGCGTGTCGACACACGTGCCTGCACTCGCGCTTGGGATTTCCACGCAGTAGAGCGAAACGTTGTCACACCAACCTTTTTGGCAAGCGAGGCCCGCGATGAAGTGTTTCGCCGGACACTTGCCGCGGCCGGTTCCTTCTTCGGAGAACCACGGCGTCCATTGTGCGCGGCCGGTCACGACGCCGGGGCGGGCTTGGCAGGTGATCGAGACATTGTCGCAGCGGTCGCCGGTGCAAGTGACTTTCTCCACGAACGAGCCGGGATCGCAGGTGGCGGGCGGTGTTTCGTCGGAGATCGGGCCGAGCGAGGCTGCGTCGGCGACGAATGGCGAGAGGGCCAATGCGATGGCTGTGAACGCTGTGAAGCTGAAGTCGCGAGCGGACATGTTCGGTCTCCGCGAATTGGGGAGATCAAACTTAGCGCGTCGCCTTGCTGTATTCACGCTGGAACAGGGTGCCCCGTGCGCGCGATCACACGCTAAGCCAATACCGCCCCCATTGCGGGGCGGTCGAAATCGAAGCGAAGCGAGAAAATTTCGGGTGGGGGGCTTGAGCCTCTGAGGCTTG